>NZ_JAHRHX020000065.1:0-3200 GCF_020312115.2 Candidatus Phytoplasma sp. AldY-WA1 | reverse complement strand
GCAGCTTCATCTTTTTTGTCAGTTGTTGCTGTTGGTGTTTCAGTTGCTGTTGACACTACTGCAGTTGTTCCAGTTGTTGGTGTTACGCTTGGACGACGTATTTCAGCTAATGTCATTACGAACATGCTAAATATACAAAAAAGAATTAAGAAAATATTAGTTACGATTTGTAACTTTTCAACATTTTTAGTTTCCATGTTATTTGCTCCTTTCGAGTTTTTTATTTAAATAAAAAAGAACAATTTAATTGTTCTTGGTTTGTCAGTTTAGCGACGATAACAAGGTCGTGATTTTTATTTTTGTTTTTTTATTAAATTGTTTAAAATAAAAAGACTCGTGTAAGCGAGTCTTGTTTATTTTATTTTTTTGTTCCATCAGAGTTGAATTCTATGATGTTTTTAATGGTTTTATCGGGATTGTATTCTGTTGTTTTAGTTGGTTTGCCGTCAACAGGGTTGAATTCTTCGATGTTTTTAATGGTTTTATCGGTGTTGTATTCTGTTTTTTTAATTAATATTCCATTTTCGTATTCACCATTTTGTTTAATAGTTCGACCATCAGGGTAATATTCTGTTGCTTTAGTGTTTTGGCCAATTTCATTGTATTCGTCAATTTGTTCGATTGTTTGGCCGTTGGGTTGGTAATGTTTTACTTTAATTAATTTTTCATTTTCGTTGTATTCGTGAATTTGTGCAATAGTTTGACCGTCGTGTTGGTAGATTGTGCTTTTAATTAATTTTTCGTTATCAGTATATTCGTCAATTTGTTTGATAGTATTGCTTCTTTTTTGATAGGTTGTTTGTTTGATTATTTTGTTGTTTGTATTATATTCCACATCAACTTTGTTCCCATATTGATCAATACATTTTTTTGGGTTTGTTTGTGATCCGTTTGTTGAATTTGGAGTTGTTGGGTTGAATTTACGATAACAATACCAACTAGCAGCAATTAAAGTTATTAAAGTAATAAATGTTATAATTATTTGTTTTGAGTTCATGATTTTTTCTCTTTTCTTTCTTTTATATATTTACACTAAAAATTATAAATTAATTTATAATAATTAGTGTTTTATAGTTTATTTTAAAAATAATAGTGGGTTTTTTTGATTAATTTTTCATCTTCATTAAATTCTTCGATGTAATTAATGGTTCTATCAGGGTTATAAGTTGTGATTTTAATTATTTTGCCGTGTAATTTATCGTGATAGATCAAATGCGTTTCAGGATTACTCCTTATTACAAATTGGCCCCACACAACACCGTACGAGCAAGTTTTCAAGCATACGGCGTTTATAATATTCCTAGTTTTCGACGATTTTTTATATTTATTTGTTTTTAGATAAAATGTTTTGTTTATGTTTTTTAAGCCATCCAAATGATTTTATTTGTTGGTTTGTTATTTTTTGATGACAAGTTTTGCATAATACTTTTGTTTCTTTGTTTCTTATACTTTGCATATTTCTGTCTCTCACCGTTTTCGTATGGTGAATTTCTAGTGAGATTCCCTCTACTAAACAGTTTTCACATTTAAAAGCTTGCAATCTATCCGTTAACTTGGTTCTACTTTTATAGGTATTCGTGTTTACTGTTAGGTTCGTATCCTTATTTTGATACTTCCTTAATTTCTTCACAAGGTCCCAACTAAATAGCGGCCAAATATCGTATTTGGATTTGTTTTTGGTTTCATATTTGATTCCAAAACTTCTTCCTATTTGATATTTCTTCCGAACCTTTGCAAGTGAGCATTTATCCTTTCCAGCAAGAGTTTTTAGTAAAGAATATGTCGCATAATAATACCATTTTCCTAGTCGAGCGATGTTTGAGATATAGCTATAATAATTTATGTATCCATACATGATGGCTTTATAAGATTTTATTATTTCTAGTTTTTCGAAACACACTAAAGATTTATCGTGGACAATTTTATTGCTTTTATCTATCCACCCTAATTCTTTAGCTTTTTTCTCAATTAGTTTTTTTCTATTTTAAGTTGTGGCTTCCCATTTAGACTTGCTTTGGTTGATCTCTTTTTCGAATTTTCTTTTGTTGGGTTTACCAACAATTCATATCCTAAAAATTGAATTCCTCTTTTTGTCTTTTGAATTTTTGATTTCTCCTTTGAAACCTTTAATTTCAATTTTTCTTCAATAAATTCCACTACCATTTTCTTAATCTGATGCGGTAATATTTTACTTTGACAACTTATCCCTTTGACAACTTATCCCAATAATGAAATCATCCGCATATCTTAAATATTCAATTCGAATTGGTTTATGCTCATAACATTGAGTTCTCTTCAATTCTTTTCTTAGTCTATTAACCTTTTCCTTATCTTTATTCCTTCTTGCCTTCATAATATTTCCATATATTTTCATATATACAGGATTATCTTTTGCTTTCATGAACTTGGATAATTCCTTTTGGAGGTTTCCTATATATTTATCTAATTCATTTAAAACAATATTTGATAAAATAGGTGAAATAATTCCTCCTTGAGGTGCGCCTTTTATAGTTTTTGCGTATTGTCCTTGTTTCATGATTCCACTTTTAACCATTTTGGCAACCAGTCTTTTAACTTTATATTTTGAGATGTCTTTGTCAATGATTCCATATAGCATTTTATGATTTACCGTGTCAAAAAATTCTTTTAAATCGATTTTGATAAACCAATTTATTCCTTTGAATCTTTGTTGAAAGCGTTTTAAGCAATCATGGGTTGATTTTCCAGGTCTGAATCCATAACTGAATTCCGAGAATTTTGGTTCATAATATGCTTCTAATTGTTTTCTTATAACCTCTTGGACCGTTCTATCCTTAATGGTAGGAATTCCTAAAGGTCTTAATTTGCCATTTGGTTTGGGGATTTCTATTCTTTCTACTGGTGAGGGTTCATATACTCCTTCTCTGACTTCCTTATTCCATTTTTGTAGTTTCTTTAAGTCTACTCCGTCGATGGTTTGGAAGTCAATCCCAGCCGTACCTGCTCCTTTATTGGTTGCCACTTTTTCAAAAGCTACATAGTAGCTTATGATATTGTTGGTTATCCATTGATAAGTTCGCTTCGATACTTTCTTGTTATCTTTTGATTTCGTCTCAATTCTGTTTAAATGCGTAGTTAGTTTTGAAATTTTATTTTCATTTGATAGCATATAGCCACCGCCCTTCTACGTTTTCAAACTCGAAATATTATTTCCTCTTTCA
>NZ_JAHRHX020000122.1:0-1119 GCF_020312115.2 Candidatus Phytoplasma sp. AldY-WA1 | reverse complement strand
GGGTATAAAAAAAGACTCTCAAAAATGAGTGTCTTAAATTTAATTCAAAAAAATATTTTACTTTTTGGATGGGAACAAACCATGATCTGGATCATAAGCAACAATATGAAAACAACTTTTAATAAAAAAGCCAATTAATCTACTTGTGGGATCTAAAGGTATTTGATAAATTTTATTATCACCACAAGCTTTTAAAATTGTTTTCTTAGCAGGATCGTTTTTTAATATATTCAATTGCGTTTGGGTGTATTTTTCAAAACTTTTTCTGAACAATTTATTTTTGATCCTTAATTTATTAACTGTTAAACATTCTTCCATAAATAAACTTTTATGCAAAAAAAATAAGAATTCTTTTAAACTTTTAATTTTGTCGATTGAATATTGTGAATGAATAACAAAATATTTTTCATCAAAAGTATATGAAAAATTGTTATTAAAATGATTAGTCACTATTGATTATAATTTATTTTTATGAATATAATATTTAATTAAAGTTTCATTTAAAATTCTTACGTTTCTTCCTTGTTGTATTGCTTCTTGCCAAGGTTTTTCAAAATGTGTTCTTTCAGATAATTGTTGACCGTCTAATTTTCCATATTTATCAATAATATAGTCAATCGCTTTTTTATAAGTGTTTTTTATTTTAGAAATATCCCCGTTTTTAATTTTTTTAGTTATTTTTTCGTAAGTATATTTTTTTAAAATAGGATATAATTCGGGGAAAACAGGGCCATGACGCCAGGCTTGAATTTCGTTATCAATTAATGATTTTTTATATTTTGTTAAATGATAAACATGTGAATAATAAATTAATTTATGTAATTTCATATGAGTATTATTTTTGTTATTGACTAAAATATAATTAGCAACATCAAAAACGTTAATTTGGTCTTTGATGGGTATGATGGATGTTTTCATATTTATTTCCTTTCTATTCTTTATATTGTATAGTTTAACATATTTTTTGACGATTTTTAATTGTTTTTCTATTTCTTTAATGTGTTTTATAATTTGTTTAAAATTATTTTGCATTATTCATTCTCCTTTATTTTGAAATTTGGGTGTAAAAAAAAGACTCTCAAAAATGAGAGTCTTGGGTTTATTTGTGTTATATATTGT
>NZ_JAHRHX020000121.1:0-1126 GCF_020312115.2 Candidatus Phytoplasma sp. AldY-WA1 | reverse complement strand
CAAATACTTATTTTCACATTGTTTTAAAAAAGTGTAAATAAATTTATTTTTAATACCGAAAAAGCTAGTTAAAACAAACTAGTCTTTTTTTGTTTTTAGTAAAACGAGATTTTAAAAATATACAGTGTTAAAAAAAACTTTACATTTTTTTATAACAGTGCGACTATTTATTAGAATGGTTTTTACCATTTTTCATTTTAGGTTACAAACACGGATTACGTGACACAAAAGAAGACAAAAACGAACAAAAATAAACATACAACAAAAAAACAAAAACGCTGCACGAGAATGTCAAAAAAATTAGAAACTATAAAACACTAATTATTATAATTTAATTTATAATTTTTAGTGTAAATATTAAAAAAACCAAAAAAAAGAAAAAAATATGAATTCAAAATAAAGAAACGTTTTACTATTTATTATTATTTGTATAATTTTTTATCGGAGTTAGTTTTTATATATTAAAAACAAAAAATAATCCTTCAACTATTGAAGAAAACAAAGAACAAACAACTAAAAAAACATTCTATCGATCTAATGGTAAAACTATTTACCACATTGATGAATACGACAAAAACGAAAAACTAATTAAACGAACTTACTATCAATTTGATGGCAAAACTATTTGGACAATTGTAGAATTCAACGAAACTGGCCAAGAAACTAAATCAACATGGTACTGTTCCGACGGCAAAACTATTGATTACATTAACGAATTTGACAAAAACGAAAAAATAATTAAACAAACAGACTACAACCTCAACGGCAAAAAAACTAAAACAACACATTATCATCCTGACAATCAAAATATTTGGTTTATCAACTCATACAACAAAAACGAAAAATTAATTAAAACAACATCCTACAAAGACGACAGTAAAACCGTTTGGTATATTAACGAATATGACCTCAATGGCAACAAAATTAAAGAAACAAATTACAACCCTAACGGAACTATTAAAAACATCGAAGAATTCAACCCTGACGGTTCAGTAAAAAATTAATACAAAAAAGACTCACTTAAGTGAGTCCTTTTATTTTAAACACAACAAAAACAAAAAACTAACGCAAAGCAAATTAAAAAAATAATTCAAAATTATAAAAAACCAAAAAATTAAAAAGAAAG
>NZ_JAHRHX020000003.1:0-41435 GCF_020312115.2 Candidatus Phytoplasma sp. AldY-WA1 | reverse complement strand
GATATAACTTGTCCACGTTGAATATCTTTATAATTAACACCACGTAACAAAATACCAATATTATCACCAGCCAAAGCGCCTTCTTTATCTAAATTTTTATGAAACATTTGTAAACCAGTTACTGTAGATTTTTTAGTTTCTTTAATACCTATGATTTCAACTTCTTCAGAAAGTTTTATTTGTCCTCTTTCGACACGTCCTGTAGCAACAGTTCCTCTTCCTTTTACGTTAATAACACCTTCAATAGGCATTAAAAAAGATTTATCTAAATCACGTATTGGATCTTCAACATATGTGTCTAAAGTATCAAGTAATTCTTTTATACCTTCAACACGTAAAGCAGAACCTCTAACAATAGGTGTGTTTTCGCCATCAAAACCATTAGAAGTTAAAATATCTCTAATTTCTAATTCTATTAATTCAAAAATATCTTTATCTTCTACCAAATCACATTTATTTAAAAAAACTACTAATTTAGGAACTCCTACTTGTTTAGCAAGTAAAATATGTTCTTTTGTTTGAGGCATTACTCCGTCTACAGCAGAAACTACTAAAATACCTGCATCCATTTGCGAAGCTCCTGCGATCATGTTCTTAATATAATCAGCATGTCCAGGACAATCTATGTGAGAATAATGTCTTTTAGCTGTTTGATATTCTATGCATGTAGAATTAATTGTGATACCACGTTCTTTTTCTTCAGGAGATTTATCTATTTGTTCGTAATTTTGTTTTTTCGCTAATCCTTGTTCTGACAAATAATTAGTTATCGCAGAAGTTAAAGTGGTTTTACCATGATCTACATGACCAATAGTTCCTACGTTTAAATTTAACTTGTCTTTTAAAAATATTTCAGCCATTTTAAAAGGCCTCCTTTGTTTTATTTTTTTATCTTTTACATAAATATTATATATTAATTACGCTCTTTAATAATATTTTCGGTAATATTATTTGGCGTTTTAGCATATCTAGCAAATTGCATAACAAAACTTGCTCTGCCTTGTGTATTAGAACGTAAATTAGTCACATATCCAAACATTTCAGATAAAGGAACAAAAGCTCTAATCACAACCGCGTTTCCACGATTTTCTTGATTTTCTAATTTCCCTCTTCTAGATGTTAAATCGCCAATAACATTCCCTACATAATTATCTGGAGTTATTACTTCTACATCCATAATAGGTTCTAAAAGAACTAAACCGCCATTTTTTTTTGTTTCTTTTAAAGCAATAGAAGCTGCAATTTTAAAAGCAATTTCTGATGAATCAACATCATGATAAGAACCATCAAATAAAATCGCTTTTACATCTATAAAAGGAAACCCAGCAATAATACCATTACTTAAAGATTCTTCTAAACCTTTTTTTACGGCAGGAATATATTCACGAGGAACAGAACCACCAACAATTTTATTTACAAATTCAAATCCCTTACCTTCGTTAGGTTCGAAGCGCATACAAACATGACCGTATTGTCCTCGTCCTCCAGACTGACGTATAAATTTTCCTTCTGTCTCTGTAACTTGAGTTAAAGTTTCTCTATAAGCTACCTGTGGTTTAGCTACATTGGTTTCTATTTTGAATTCTCTTTTTAAACGATCCATAATAATATCAAGATGTAACTCGCCCATTCCAGCAATAATAGTTTGTCCTGTTTCATGGTTGATATAAACCTTAAAAGTAGGATCTTCTTCCGCTAATTTACTTAAAGCGACAGAAATTTTATCTTGATCATTTTTAGTTTTAGGTTCTAAAGCGATTTCTATAACTGGTTCAGGGAAATTCATGGATTCTAAAATAACAAAATCATTTTCTGAAGTTAAAGTGTTTCCAGTAGTAACATTTTTCAATCCTATAACAGCCACGATATCTCCAGCATTAGCTTCCTGAATTTCTTCTCTTTTGTTGGCATGCATTTGTAATAAACGTCCTATACGTTCTTTAACATTTTTTGATGCATTTTTAACATAAGTTCCAGTTTTTAAAACACCAGAATAAATTCTTAAACAAGTTAAACGTCCTACAAATGGATCAGTCATAATTTTAAAAACTAAAGCAGTAAAAGGTTCATCATCAGAAGCTTTGCGAATTACTTCATTATTATCAATATCTAAACCTATTATGGCTGGAATATCAATAGGAGAAGGAAGATAATCAATCATAGCATCTAAGATTTTCAAAACTCCCTTATTTTTAAAAGCAGAACCACATAAAACAGGAAAAAAATCAACAGTTAAAGTTGCTTTTCTAATAACTTTTTTCAAAACATCAGCACTAATTTCTTTATTTTGAAAAAAAAGTTCCATCAAATCATCATCAAATTCAGATAATAATTCTATTAATTCTTGTCTTTTTTGAGCGGCTATTTCTAATAAATCTTGAGGTATATCTATAAATTCACCATCTTCTGAGAAAGAATTATTATTATATTTAAAAGCAGTCATTTCTAATAAATCAATAATACCAATAAAATTACTTTCTTTTCCGATAGGCCATTGAATAGCAGCTACTTTTACACCTAATCTTTGTTTTAAAGTACTAATAGCGTATTCAAAATCTGCTCCTACTTTGTCCATCTTATTGACAAAAACAATTCTAGGAACTTTATATTCTGTTGCTTGTCGCCAAACGGTTTCTGTTTGAGGTTCAACTCCTGCTTGAGCGTCTATAACAACTACTGCTCCATCTAAAACTCTTAAAGAACGAGAAACTTCAACTGTAAAATCTACGTGTCCAGGAGTATCAATAATTTGAATTTTATGTTCTTTCCAAAAAATAGTAGTAGCTGCCGAAGTAATTGTAATTCCTCTTTCTTGCTCTTGTTCCATCCAATCCATTTGTGAAGCACCTTCGTGAGTTTCACCTATTTTATGTATTTTACCAGTATGAAATAAAATTCTTTCTGTTGTAGTTGTTTTTCCAGCATCAATATGTGCCATAATGCCAATATTACGTATTTTATCAATTTTGAATTGGCGTCCCATAAAATATTACTCCTTAATATTCTCGTCTATCTTACCAACGATGATGCGCAAAAGCTTTATTAGCTTCGGCCATACGATGAGTATCTTCTCGTTTTTTAACTGTTATTCCTGTTTTAGAAGAAGCATCAATAATTTCTTTTGCTAATTTCTCTTTCATAGTTTTTTCATTTCTTTTTTGAGAATATTGAATCAACCATCTTAATCCTAAAGACTGACGTCTTTCAGGACGAACTTCTGAAGGAACTTGATAATTTTGACTTCCTATAGTACGCGTACGTACTTCTAAAATAGGCATAATATTACTCAAAGCTTCATTAAAAACATCTATTGGATCTCTTTTAGTTATTTCTTTTACTCTATCAAAAGCGCCATATAAAATAGATTTGGCAACTTCTTTTTTACCATCTTTCATAATAGTATTTATAATTTTAGTTACCAACTTAGAATTATAAACAGGATCCGGTGTTAAATTTTTTCTATAAATACGTTTTTTACGTGACATTTAAAAAAACCTTGCCTTTTTAAAATTTTTATTAATTATATTTTTTTACTTTTTATTAACAACTCTTTTAGAACCATATTTAGAACGACCTTGTTTTCTATTAGCAACGCCAGTAGCATCTAAAGCTCCTCTAACTATATGATAACGTACTCCAGGTAAATCTTTGACTCTTCCACCACGAACTAAAACAACACTATGTTCTTGCAAAGAATGATCTATTCCTGGAATATAAGCATTAACCTCAGTACCATTACTTAATCTAACTCTAGCAAATTTTCTTGAAGCAGAATTAGGTTTTTTTGGTGTCATAGTCGACACTTTAATACAAACTCCTGATTTTTGAGGAGAATTATATTTTTTAATTTTTTTCTTTAAATTATTAAAACTATATCTTAAAGATGGTGATTTACTTTTATAAGTTTTATCAATCCTTCCTTTTTTAATTAACTGAGCAATAGTAGGCATCTTAATATAACATCTCCTTTTTAAAATAATATTTTTTTAAAATTAATAATACATTTTTTTATTAATATTAAGTTTTTTTTAATAATTATAAACGAAATTTTTTATACTATAATTATAACTTTTTTTAAAACAAAAAACAATATAATTATGAATCCGTATCATTTTTTATCTTTTCATAAGGATATTTAAAATTATGATGCTCTAAAATACCTGTACCTGCAGGAATTAATCCTCCTACAATAACATTTTCTTTTAAACCATATAAATAATCTGATTGACCTTTAATAGCAGCATCAATTAAAATCTTAGTTGTTTCTTGGAAAGAAGCGGCAGAAAGGAAAGAATCACTTTTTAAAGAAGATCTTGTAATTCCTAATAAAACAGGTCGACCTACGGCTAACGATTTATTTTGACGTAACATTTCTAAGTTAACTTTTTTAAATTTTTTGATAGAAACTTCAGTTCCTGGTAAAAAATCAGTGTCTCCTTCATAAATAACTAAAATTTGTTTAAACATTTGATATATAATAATTTCTATATGTTTATCACTAATGGTAACACTTTGAGATTGATATACTTTTTGAACTTCTTCTAAAATATATTTTTGCGTTTCTTCTACACTAGTAACTCTTAATAATTCTTTTAAATCAATAGAACCTGTTGTTAACTTTTGACCAGCATAAACACGCATGTCCTTTTGGATTAAAATTTCTGAATTAGAAAAAACATCATAAACATATGTTATGTCTTTATCATAATCAGGAATAATAATAATTTGCGATGAATAAGAATTTATATTTTTAATTTCTTTTACAAACCCATCATATTCACTGATAACAGCTTTTCCTTTAGGTATTCTAACTTCAAATAATTCTTGAATCCTTGGTAAACCTTGAGTAATATCAGAAACCGCTAAAACTCCTCCTGTATGGAAAGTTCTCATTGTTAATTGTGTACCCGGTTCACCAATAGACTGAGCTGCTATTACTCCGACAGCTTCTCCTATTTCGACATTTTTATTACTAGCTAAGTTTAAACCATAACATTTAGCACAAATACCATATTCTGCATTACAAGTTAAAACACTTCGAATTTTAACTTTTTCTATACCTAACGAGTTAATTTTAGCGACAATTTCTTTATCAATCATCTCATTCTTTTTAATTATAATTTGTCCTGTTTTAACATCTAAAATATCTTCAGCGGCAAAACGACTAAAAATACGTTGTCCTAAAGAAATAATCTCTTTATCATTTTTAATAGATTCAATAAATAAACCTTTATCACTTCCACAATCTTCTATAGTAATAATATTATCTTGAGCTACATCAACTAATCTACGTGTTAAATATCCTGATTCTGCTGTTTTTAAAGCAGTATCAGTAGAAACTTTACGAGCACCATTTGTAGAAATGAAAAATTCAGAAACTGTCAATCCTTCTTTAAAAGAAGTTTTTACAGGAATTTCTAAAATTTCTCCTTTAGGACTATTCATTAATCCTCTCATTCCTGATAATTGAGAAAAATTTGAAGTATTTCCACGAGCGCCACTATCACTTATCATGAATAAATTATTATCTTTATCAAATTCTTTCATTAATCCTTCTTGTATTTTATCACGAACGACTTTCCATTCTTGAATAACTAAATTTTTCTTCTCTGAAATTGTTAAAAAACCATTATCATAAAATTTTTCTATTTCTATTATTTTATTTTCAGTTAAATCTAATAATTTTTCTTTTTGAGAATAAACATTAATATCATTATGAGAAATAGTAATTCCGGAAATAGTAGAATATTTAAATCCTAAATCTTTAATATTATCTAACATTTTAGATGTTTCAGTAATATTGCTTTTTTTGAAAACAGAATCTATAATCAAAGATACAAATCTTTTTTTGAAAGGTTCGATATATAATGATTCGGCTAAAACCTTTTGAGGATTTATGCCTTTCGAAATAAAATAACATTCTGGAGTTTTAACTTCTAAATTAAAAAGAGTTGGTTCTTGAATATAATTAAAATTAGAAGGTAAGATACTATTAAAAATTAATTTTCCTAAAGTAGTTATTAAATATTTTTCTTTTTGCTCAGGAGTAAAATAAGAATTAATATTTTTTGTTTTAACTAAAATTTTTGTATGCAAATGAATTTCTTTATTATAAAATGCTAATTCTGCTTCTTTTAAATCAAAGAAAATTTTTCCTTCATTACGATGTTTATATTTGTGTTCTTTTGTTCTTTTTTCTGATTCAAAACCATTTATAACACGATCTTTTTTTTCCTCAATGGTTAAATAATAATTACCTAAAACCATATCTTGTGAAGGAGATAAAACCGGATTACCATTTTTAGGATCTAAAATATTATTAGAAACTAACATCAACAAACGAGCTTCTGCTTGCGCTTCTAAAGAAAGAGGTAAATAAACGGCCATTTGATCACCATCGAAATCAGCATTAAAAGCTGGTGTTACTAAAGGATGTAATTTAATAGCTTTACCATCAATTAATTTCGGTTCAAAAGCTTGAATCCCTAAACGATGCAAAGTAGGTGCTCTATTTAATAAAACAGGATGTTCTTTAACAACTTCTTCTAAAACTTCGAAAACATATTCATTCATTTTTTCATATAAAGCTGTTGCACTTCTTCTATCAATTCCTTTAACTTCTTGTAATTTATTCAGAATAAAAGGTTTAAATAAAATAACAGCCATTTTTCTCGGAAGTCCACATTGATGAATTTTTAATTCTGGGCCAACAATAATAACTGATCTTCCTGAATAATCAACCCTTTTTCCTAAAAGATTTTGACGAAAACGTCCTTGTTTCCCTCTTAACATTTCTGATAAAGATTTTAATGTTTTATTTTTTTCCATATTAGAGTTATTTTTTTTATTAACTTTAACATTATCAAATAAAACATCTACAGCTTCTTGTAACATTCTTTTTTCATTTTTAATAATTAATCTAGGAGCTTTTTGTTTAATTTGTTTTTTTAAACGATTATTACGATTTAAAATTCTTCTATATAAATCATTTATATCAGTAGTCGCAAAACGTCCTGCATCTAAAGGAACAATTGGTCTTAAATCAGCAGGAAGAATTGGTAAAACATCTAAAACCATCCATTCAGGTTTATTATCAGATTGTTGTAAAGATATAAGAATTTCTAATCTCTTAATAATATTATCTCTTTTTTGTTTCGAAATATGTTTTAAAAGATTTTTTAATTCTTCTATTTTAGCATTTAAATCTAGTTCCTTTAACAATTCTTTGACAGCTGTTGCACCTGTTAAAGCGACAAAGTTGTTGCTATTTTCTAAATAATGACCGTATTGAATTTCTGATATCAACTGTCCTTTTTCTAAATTTGTATTTCCAGGAGACATAACAATATAAGAAACATAGTAAACTATTTCTAATAATTCTTTGGCTTTCATTCCTAAAATAATAGCTAATCTACTCGGAGAACTATTTAAGTACCAAGTGTGTACAACGCAAGAAGCTAATTCTATATGCCCCATTCTTTCACGACGTACTTTTTGTTCTGTTATTTCAACACCACATTTAGGACAAATTTTAAAAGTTTTTGATATTTTTTTTTTTAAACAAGCACATTGAAAATCTTTATAAGGACCGAAAATTTTTGGACAAAAAAGTCCTCCCATTTCTGGTTTAGAAGTACGATAATTAATAGTTTCATAATTAACAATTTCGCCATAAGACCATTTTCTAATTTCATCAGGAGACGCTAAACGAATTTTAAAATAATCGTATTCACGACTTCCATATTTTTTTTCAAAAGAAACTGGTTCATCAGATTTTTCGTTTTCGACATTTATTTTTGTTTCAAAATTATGTTTATATAAAGAAAAAAATTTTTTAATATCTTCGAAATAAGAAGAATTTTCTTTTTCAAATAAATGATATATAAAATTAGGATCAGCTGTTAAAAGATCACGACATGTCTTAATTTTATTATTATATAAAATTACAATAATATCATTTATTAAATTTAAATTTTCTAAATTTTCAGGTAAAAAATTTTTTTTTAAAATAGGAATAATGTCAAAAAAACAATCTTCATTTAATAAAGATTGTAAATCTAATAAAGTATAAGAATTAAAATCTTCCAAAAAATTAATTCCGATTGATTTTAATGATTCTACAGTTGATTCAGAAACATTACAATTTTCGATTTTATCATTTATTTCCATAATTAGTTGATAGCTTTCACTCCTTGTTTTTATTAACTAAAGAATGATGAACTTTATTCTCCTTAGTATTAGCTTCAATAAGCTCTACATGTAAACCTAAAGATTGTAATTCTTTAGAAAATACTCTAAAACTTTCAGGAATAGAAGGTTTAGGCAAAGGCAATCCCTTAACTATAGCGTTATAAGTTTTATTACGTCCTATTATATCATCACTTTTGACAGTTAAAAACTCTCTTAAGGTATAAGCTGCACCGTAACCATATAAACTCCATACTTCCATTTCCCCAATTCTTTGTCCACCTGGACCACTACTTCCTTGACCACGAGTAGCTTGATTTGTTATTAAAGTATAAGGGCCTACATTTCTAGCATGTAACTTATCATCTACCATATGTGATAATTTAATCATATATAATATACCTACAGAAATAGGATTATCAAAAGGTTCACCAGTTCTACCATCGTATAAAGTCATTTTACCATCTAAAGATAAATTAGCTTCTTTCATAATATCTTTCAAATCTTCATTATCAACGCCATCAAAAACTGGAGTAGCTACTTTAATACCTAATTTTTTAGCAGCTAAACCTAAATGCATTTCTAAAATTTGTCCAATATTCATTCTACTCGGAACACCTAAAGGATTTAACATAATATCAATAGTTGTACCATCAGCCATATAAGGTAAATCTTCTTTAGGTAAAATACGAGAAACTACACCTTTATTACCGTGTCGCCCTGCTATTTTATCGCCTTCTTTAATTTTTCTTTTTTGAGCAATATAAACTTTAACACTTTGATTTACACCTGGTGTAGACAAAACATCACCATTAGAAACAGATAAATATTCGACGCTTTGAACGACTCCTGACTTTCCAAAAGGAACTCTTAAAGAAGCATCTTTATAATCGCGTGCTTTTTCTCCTATAATAGTGTAAATTAATTTTTCATGAGGTAAAGGTTCAAAAGTTCCTTGAGGAATTATTTTACCTACTAAAATATCGCCTTCTTTAACTTCTGACCCTGGAATAATAATTCCTCTGTGATCTAGATTTTTAATAGCTTCGGCACTTACATTAGGAACTTCACGAGTAATCTCTTCTTTACCAGAACCTTTTTTTAATTCTCTTGCATAAATTTCATATTTAGTGATATGAACAGAAGTATAAACATCATTACGAACTAAATCTTCTGACATAATAATAGCATCTTCGTAATTATAACCATCCCAAGTCATAAAAGCTGCAGTTATATTTTTTCCTAAAGCTAATTCACCTTTATCAGTGGCTGGGCCATCAGCTATAATATCGTTTTTATTCACGAATTCATTTTTCTTAACAATAGGTTTATGTAAAATCAAAGTATTTTGATTTGATTTAGCAAAAGAAGTTAATTTATAAACTTTTTCTGTTTCGTCATCAGACTTAATGATAATTTTTTTAGAATCAACATAAGAAACAAAACCATCTTTTTCAGCTAAAATCAAACAACCAGAATCTTTTACTACTCTATGCTCGGTTCCTGTACCTACAATAGGAGAATCTGTAATCAATAAAGGCAAAGCTTGGCGTTGCATATTTGTTCCCATTAAAGCTCTAGAAGCATCATTATGTTCTAAAAAAGGAATAGTAGAAGTTGCTACAGAAACTATTTGTTTAGGAGAAACATCAATATAATTAACTTTTGAAACATCATAAAGACCTATTTCTCCATTTTTTCTAGCGATAATTTTATTTTGTTTAAAAGTATTATCTTCGTTTAAAATAGTATCTGCTGAAGCAATAATTTGTCCTTCTTCCTGAATAGAAGTTAAATATTTGAAATCTTTAGATACCCTATGTAAACCATCAGTATGAATCACTTTAAAAAAAGGAGTTTTAATAAAACCATATTGATCTACTTGAGCATAAGTAGATAAAGAAGAAATCAAACCAATAGAAGGTCCTTCTGGTGTTTCTATAGGACATAATCTTCCATAATAAGAATTATGTATAGCTCTTAATTCGAGACCTGCACGATCACGATCGATACCACCAGTTTCTAAAGAAGAAATTTTTCTTTTTTGAGTTAATTCAGCTAGAGGATTAATTTGATCCATGAAATGAGATAAACGTGAACTGCCAAAAAACCTTTTAATAACTATCGCTAAAGAAGAAAAATTAACTAATCCACTAGTTGTCGTTGTTTCAAATTTACTAGTTGACATTCTATCCTTAATATTTTTTTCAGATCTAGACAAACCAATACGAAATTGATTTTGTAATAATTCTCCTACTAATCTTAATCTTCTGTTGCCTAAGTAGTCAATATCGTCTTTTTTACCTATATTTTCATATAAATTCAAATAATAACTAATACTAGCGATAATATCAGATAAAAAAATATTTTTTGCTTTTTCATCTTGATTATTACCTATTACTTTAATATAACGTTTATTATCATTATCATCTAAAACATAAATAACTAAAACTTCATTTAAAATATTTTTACTTTGAGTTTCTTTTTCATTTTCATAAAAATTATTATTTTCTAGAAAAAAATCTATAACAGATTCTTCTAAATTATCTCTATTTTGCTGCAAAATTTCTTTTACTTCATCGTTTAATAAAGTGTCTGCTTCGACTAAAATCTCTCCTGTTAAAATATGAAAAATATTTTCTTTTATATAAATGTTTTCTGCAGAATCATCTTTTTTATAAGTAAAAATATTTTCTTCTTCATCAACTTCATTTTCTAAATTAATCTTAGAATTAATTAATTCTTTTCTAAAATGATGTCTTTTATTTTTTAATTCCTCAATAATATCCTTTGTTAATAAAGTATCTTTAGGAAATAAAACTTCTCCAGTATCAATATCTTTTAAATCATATGCTAAAAAAGTTTTTTCAATTCTATTTAAAACATCTAATTTTTTATTAAGTTTATATCTACCTACAAAAGATAAATCATATTTTTTACGATCAAATAATCTTTTACTAATAAATTCACGAGCAGATTTAACAGAAACTTTTTCACCTTGATTTAATTTAGAATATAATTCTATAATAGAATCATCTGTGTTTAACTCATCATTTTTATTAAAACTTAATTCTAAAAGAGGATTTCCTCCAAAAACAGATTTTATTTCTTCTTTACTATTAAAACCTAAAACATTAATAAATTTAGTTAAAGGAATTTTTTTGGAATGATCTAATTTAGCATAAAGAATGTCTTTATTGCTTTGTTCATATTCAATCCAAGCTCCTCTTGTAGGAATAATTTGAGCTTCATAACGAACTTTATTTAATTTAGAATCAAATTTTTCAGTAAAATAGGTACCTGAAGAACGTATAATTTGAGATATAATTACTCTTTCTGTTCCGTTAATTATAAAAGTTCCCGAAGGAGTCATTAAAGGTAGTTCTGTCATTAAAACTCGACTTTTTTTAATTTCTCCAGTCGAAACATTTTCTAATCTTACATTAACAAATAATTCGGAAAAATAACTAAAATCTCTTTTTTTAGCTTCTTTAATATCTAATTTAGGTTCATTTAAATAAAAATCATCAAAATATAATTTTAAATTACCGTTATAACTTTGTATAGGAGAAATATCATTTAAAGCCTCTTGAATTCCTTTTTTTAAAAATAAATCAAAAGAATCCATTTGTGTTTTTATTAAATTAGGTAATTCAAAATCATAATTAATTTTAGAATAATTACGACGTTCCGCTTTAGTACCGTATTTTATATTACAATATTTCTTCATTTATTTAAACTCCAACCCAATATAATAAAACTATTCTTTTAAAAAACAAAAATCTAAAAAAATAAAATATAAATAAAATATAAGAAAACAAAAACCTAAGAAAAACTATATCTTAGGTTTTAAATTAAAAAAAATAGCTCATTTTAAAAAATTATTCCAATTCAACTGTAGCGCCTAATTTTTCTAATTTATTCTTTATTTCTTCAGCTTCTGCTTTTTCAAGATCTTTTTTAATAATAGCGTTAGGTGTTTCTGCTAATTTTTTAGCATCAAGTATTCCTAAGCCAGTTATTTCACGAATTTCTTTAATAATTGGAATTTTCTTACTAGCATCTCCAAAAGTTTTTAGAATAACTGTAGCTTTAGTTTTTTCTACCTTTTCTCCTTGTGAATCAGAAGTATTCGAAACAGAAGATACCAAATTAGAAGGATCAACTCCGAACTCTTCTTTTATACCGTCTACTAATTCTTTAATTTCTAACAAAGTCATGCTTTTTAAAGCTTCTATAAAAACTTCTTTAGTTAATTTAGCCATTGTGCCAAACTCCTTTATCATATTTAAATTTTATAAAATTAAACAAATTATTTATTTGATAATATATTCAAACTAATTGTTAATTCTCTTAAAGCGAACATCATTCCTGATGATAACATAGCTAATACATATTCTTTAGAAGGTAAAACTGCTATCTCATTAATAACATTGCAAGAATATACTTTATTATCAATAATACCTTTAACAATTTTTAAAAATTTATTTTTTTGAACAAAATTGAATAAAATTTTGATAGGTTCAATAGAATCTCCAGAACTCAATAATAAAGCTTTAGAATATTTAGATAAATCCACTAATTCATTATAATCAGTTGATTTAAAAGCTCTTTTTAATATATTATTAGAATATACTCTAATCATACTATTTTGTTTTTGTAATTCAACACGTAATTCAGTTAAATCACTTACTTTTATTCCTTGATACTCAAACAAAATAATTATTTCAGATTTTTTAATATTTTGAATTAATAAATCTACATCAGCTCTTTTTTGCTCAATAATAGCCAGATTTGTCATAACAATAATAATCCTTATTATTTTTTATTCTTAATTTTTAAAAATACTAAATTTAAAAATAAATTTTTACATTTTTAAATTTATATTTTTAAACAGAAGCGAAATCAATTTTAATGCCTGGTGCCATCGTTGTAGAAATAGTTATTGATTTAATAAAATTACTTTTTGCTGTCTTAGGTTTAATAGACATTAAATGTTCATATAAAAATTTAAAATTATCTAATAAATCTTCTTCTTTAAAAGAAATTTTTCCTAAAATGGTATGCAAATTGCCATTTTTATCCAATCTATATTCTATTCTACCTTTTTTAATTTCTTGAACTATTTTAAAAACATTATCTGTTACAGTTCCTAATTTTAAATTAGGCATTAAACGACGAGGACCTAAAATACTCCCCAATTTAGAAATCGAAGGCATCATATCTGGTGTAGCTATCAAAACATCGAAACCTAACCAATTTTTAGAAATACGTTCGATTAAATCTTGATCACCGACATAATCAGCGCCTGCCTCTTCAGCTTCTTTAACTTTAGAACCTTTTGCTAATACAGCAATTTTTAGTTTTTTACCGCTTCCATGAGGTAAAACCAAAGCTCCACGCAAATTTTGATCTACTTTTTTAGGATCCAACTGCAAAGATAAATTACATTCTACAGTAGAATCAAATTTAGTAACTTTAGTTTGTTTTACTAATTTTATAGCCTCATCGATAGAATATAACTTACTAAAATCTATCAACTTACTAATATTTAAATATTTTTTACTTCTTTTCATAATCAAAACACTTTATTACCAAACATAAATTCTTTCTAAAAAATATTAAAAATCATTCAACTATATCAATACCCATACTAACAGCAGTACCTTTTATTATTTTGCAAGCCTGTTTTAAATCATAAGAATTTAAATTAGAAGATTTGTTTTGAGCAATTTCTTCTATTTGTTTATTCGTTAAAGTAGCTACTTTATTTTTTTTAGAATTAGATGATCCTTTTTCAATATTAGCAGCTTTTTTTAAAAGGTCGCTAGCAGGAGGAGTTTTAGTAACAAAATCAAAAGTTCTATCATCATAAACATAAATAACAACAGGAATTGTAAAACCCATTTTGTCCTTAGTAACTTCGTTAAATCTAGAACAAAATAAAGGTATATTAACTTGTGCTTGACCTAAAACTGGTCCTACCGGTGGAGCAGGATTAGCTTTTCCTGCATTAATTTGTAATTTAATAGTTTTAATAACTGTTTTTGCCATTATAGTAATAAAACCTCATTTATTAATATTAGTTTATTAAAATTGTTAATTTATAAAATTTATAAATTTTATAAAAAATAAAACTATATATAAAAATTTTATAAAGAAAAACAAATTCTCAAAATTATAACATAATTTATAATAAAAAACAATAGTATAACTTCAAATAATTATATTATTATGTAATTTCTTTAAAAGAAGAAAGAGAAATCTCAATAGGAGTGTTTCTACCGAATAAATCGACCTCTACTATCATTATATTTTTACTATTATCTATAAAAGATACTGTACCTATTTTTCCTACAAAAGAACCACTAGTAATTTCTACTTTTTTATTAATTAAATGTTCGTAACTCGGTTTTTTTATAAGCCCTATTTTAATTAAAATAGGTTTTATTTCAGAGTCACTCAAAGGAACCGGTTTAGCATTACTACCTTTTATAGAACCTAAAAAATTAGTTACTTGTGGTAGATTACGAACTACAAACCATGTATGTTCAGTTATAATCATTTTAACAAAAACGTAACCAGAAAACATCTTTCTTTCTTTTTCTTGTTTAGTACCATCAGATTTTATTTTAAAATATTTTTCTTTAGGGCAAATAGCCTCAAAAATAAATTTAGCAATTGGTAATCCGCTATTAACCAGTTTTAATAAGTCTTCTCTTACAGAATTCTCATAACCTGAATAAGTTTGGACAATATACCATTTCGCTTCTTCATTTTTTGATTTGTTTTCAGTTTCTAAAATATATTCTTTATCATTTATTTGCTCTTTTTTTTTCATTTTCTAAACATCTATTCTGTTATTTTAAGATATTTTCGGAGATAATGGATCAATATATGAAGAATATAAAAAATTAAAAAACTGAAACATACCTATCAAAACCAAACTAAAACAAATAACATTTATTATTTTAAATATAATTTCATGAAACAAAGGCCAAACGATCAAATTAATATCTTTTATACTTTTTTTAATAAAAGGATAAATACTGATTAAAAAAACAAAAAAAGATAAAGTGAAAAAAGAGTAAAACATTTTTTCTCCAAAATGTTCTAGTTTAAATAAAGTTTTTAACAAACCCATAGAAATAATAGAACAAATTAGAAAAAAAACATTCTTAAAACCATATTCGTTTTTAATAATATCGTATAAAGGATTAACAATTAATTCTTCTGTTTTATTTTTTTTTAATACCATTATAAAAATTTCCTTTTCTTAATCGATTATTTTGATTCTTCATGCAAAACATGTTTTTTGCACTGGGGACAATATTTTTTTAAAATCAAACGATTACTACGGTTAGCTACAGTAACATGATAATTACGACTTAAACAAAAATTACAAATTAAAATATTTTTTTTCATTATCTCTAAATTAATCAATCTTCCTTCAAAAAATGATAATAAAATAAATTATTAACTTTAAATATTTTAACATATAAATTATTTATAAAATTAACAAATTAATTTTTATTTTGTAATGTATACATTATCAAAGCGGCAGCTACACTTACATTAAGAGAATTAATACGACCTTTCATAGGTATCTTCATTAAAAAATTACATTTTTGTTTTAATAAAGGACGTATTCCTTTCCCTTCGTTTCCTAAAACAATAGCAAGAGAACAATTTGTGTTTAATTTATTTAAATTTAAATCAGCTTTTGAATCAGTACCGATAACAACAATATCTTTACTTTGTAAATAAATAATAGTTTTAAATAAATTATCTACTAAAAAAATATTAACATATTCTAATGCTCCGCTAGATGCTTTAGCTACAGCTCCGTTTAAAAGAACCTGATTTTTTTGAGATATAATAATGCCATCAAATTGTAACGCTTCCATAGTTCTTAAAATAGCACCAAAATTATGTGGATCATGAATTTCATCTAAAATTAAAAATCTTTTAAATTTATTAGAATAAAAAGAATCAGAATCTAAAAAAGAAAATAAATTATGATATTTATAATCTTCAACTTTTGCTACCACACCTTGATGTTCAAAACTATTTGCTTTTTCATTTAATTGATGTTTATCTACAAATTTATATTCAATATTATTTTGATTTAAAAAATCTAAAAAAAATTTATCTTTCATTTTATAATTTACATATAATTCATGAATGAACCTTTTGTTTTTGATAACTTCTTTAATTACATTTTTTCCATAAACTATCATTTTTTATAAATCTTTCTTTAGATAAAAAATTAAATTAATTATATACATTTTAAATAAAATTTAAGAAATAAAAAACTCAAAATAAAACCAGAAAAAACTATACAAATTAATATTTTTTTCCATTTATTAAAAGGAATACAACTATATATTAACAAATTAAAAAAGACGCAAGCGATAAATATATTTAATAAAGACGAAATGTTAACTATTTCATATTTTTCTAATGGAACTACATATATTAAAGAAAAATAAAACAAAGCCATTAATAAAGAATAAGGAAAAGCTTGTCGCAAAATAATTCTAAAAAAAGATTTATTTACTTTTTTATTATTCATTTCTAAAGCTAAAAAGAAAGATGGAATGCCAATAAAAAAAGTATCAACTAAATTAAATTGTAATGGTTTTAAAGGAAAAGGAAGAATCATTTCATTGCTAGTATACCAATAATAAAAGTTCCAAAATATAACGACAAACGCTAATAAAAAAGATACAATTGTTTTAGTCAAAAACAAAATAGAAATTTTTTGTAAATTATTAATAACTCTTCTTCCTTCAGTAACTACTTGAGTTAAAGAATGAAATTGAGAATCAAGCAAAATTAAATTAGCAGTATTTTTACAAGCTTCATTTCCTGAAGCCATAGCAATTGATACATCTGCTTCTTTAAAGGCTAAAATATCATTAACACCGTCGCCTATCATCGCTACTTTATGATTTTGTTTTTTTAAATTTTGAATAATTATTTTTTTTTGTGTTGGAGTAGATCTTCCAAATACATTATATTTCGAAGAAACATCATCTAATTCATTTGATTCTAAATTAATTAAATTAATCGATTGTTTTGAGGTTTTAATAATATTCAATTTCTTAGCAATATAAGATATTGTCTCCAAATTATCTCCTGAAATAATTTTTACACTAATACCGTTTTGAATAAAATAATTAATAATATCAAAAGCATCTTCTTTAATTTGTTCTTCTAAAGAAATCAAAAACATAATTTTATAATTAGTATTATCATTAATATTATCTAATAAAGTATCAGTTTGAGCCAAAAGTAAAACTCGATATCCTAATTTAGTTTCTTTTTGAAAATCATTTTTAATTTCACTAAATTGTTTTTTTAAAATAAATTCAGGAGCGCCTAAAACAAAAGTACCCATTTTATCTATCTCTACCGCGCTATATTTATTAATACTAGAAAAAGGTTTGGTTTTTAGAATTTTATAAATATTTTTTTTTTGATTTTTTATCGGCAAAGAACAAAATGCTTGATATAAAGCTTTTTGAGTCGGATTATTTTGAGGAAAAGCATTAATAATATTAAAAAACAAATCTTCAGGAAATAAATTAGAATCTTTGCATTTTAAAACATTTTTTACTTTCATAGTGCCATCTGTAATAGTTCCTGTTTTATCTAAACAAAGGACATCTATTCTAGCTAACATTTCAATCCCAAAAAGTTCTTTCATATAAGCTTGTTTTTTAGCTAATTTAATGAAACTAACAAATAAAGTAGTACTAGTTAAAAGAAACAATCCAGAAGGAAGTGTACCTAAAACAAAACCACATAAACCTAAAACAAATGACTCTTCGTTGATAAGAATTGTTTTAGGAAAAAAATATAAAATCGAAGACATCGGAATCAATAAACAAAAAATAAACAAAATTAATAAAGATAAATTTTGAATTAAAGGTGTTTTAATTTTTTTATATTTTTTCGCTTCTTTTGTTAATTTAGAAATATACATTTCAGGACCTACACAAAAAACTTTAGCACAAGCATTTCCACTTAAAACATAACTTCCAGAATATAAAACATCTCCTTCTTTTTTAAAAATAGAACCAGATTCTCCTGTTAAAAGGGATTCATCAACTTCTAAAAATCCTTTTGTTATTTTAGAATCGGCAACAATTTGAGAACCTAATTCCAAAAAAAGAACATCATCAATAACAACATTTTCAATTAATGTTTCGGTTAAAAAACCATTTCTAATAACCTTGGTATGGTTAAATTTTAATATAGAAATTTTATCTAAAGTTTTTTTAGCCTTAACTTCTTGAAAAATATTTATAGAAACATTTAACATATTGATAAACAAAAAAAATAATTGTTCATAATGTCCTATATGAATAATAAGACAAGTAATTATAAATAATAAAAAATTAAAAAAAGTAAAGACATTGCTTAAAATAATTCCTAAAATACTTTTATTAATATTTTTTATTAATACATTATTTTGTTTATTTTTTATTTTTTGTTCTACTTCTTCTGAACTGAGTCCTTTGATACCAAATAAAAAATTATTTCTTTCCATTTGATTATCTTTCTTTTGATTAATCATATTATATATACCATCTTTAACTATATACTTATTGTATAATAAGAAAAATTTAAAAAATATATTTTTTTAAATTAGCATATCTTTTTTTAAAATATTTCTTAAAACATCAGATTCAGAAAAATCCTTTTTTTTATGTTTTTCAATCCATAAATAATAAATTTTAATTTGTTGTTCGGTAACATTTTTTAAAACAATATTAATATTTAAACTTTTAAATAAATAAATTAATGTATTTTGCAATCTAGCTAAATATTCTAATTCAGTGGTTTTATTTATTTTTTTTAATAATTCCTCAATTAAAGTTAAAATGTTAGGAGTATCAAAATCATTTGACATTAAAGAATGAAATTTATCAATATAAAACGAATCAACACCTTTAATAAAAATTTTATTTAAAATTAATTGAAAATTATTCTTATTTAAAGTATAAAATATTTTATCATATTTTACTTTAATTTCTTTTATTAAATTATTATTATAATGAATAGGTTGTAAATAATGATAAGATAAAAAAAACATTTTAATAACATTTGGATCAAATTTATTTAATAAATCTTTCGCTAAAATAACATTTCCTAAAGATTTACTCATTTTATTTTTATTATATTCGACATATCCTATATGAATAAAAAAATTAGCTAATTTTTTTTGTTCTATAGCCCAAAATTGAGCTTGTTCATTAGTATGATGTGGAAATTTTAAATCAATTCCTCCACCATGAATATCTATAGTATTTTTAAAGATACTATTAATCATTACAACACATTCTGTGTGCCATCCTGGTCTTCCAGGAAACCAAGGACTATCATATTTAATTCCGACTTTAGTTTTTTTCCATAAAATAAAATCTTCTTTATTTTTTTTTTGAAAATCTAATATTATATTTCTAGAATTTTTTTTTAATTTTGTTAAATTTTGATCACTTAATAAACTATAATGAGGAATTAAGTTCGATTTAAAATAAATTCCTTCATTTATAATATATGTATATCCTTTTTGAGTTAATTTCTCTATATATGATATTATTTCTGGAATATAATCAGTTACTAAAGGATGTTGATCTATTGTTGTAATTTCTAATTTCGATAATAAATTTAAAAAATGTTTTGTATATTTTTGAGATATCTGTGTTTCAGAAACTTCATTATCTATTGCTTTTTGAATAATTTTATCATCAATATCCGTAATATTTACTATTAAACGAACTTCATAACCTAAAATAGAAAAATATTTTTTAACAAGATCAAAAAAAATCAAAGACCTTATATTTCCTATATGCAAATGTTCATATACTGTAGGGCCACAAACATAAATATTTATTTTTTTTTTTTCTAATGAATAAAATTTTTCTTTTTGATTAGTTAAAGAATTATAAATTTTCAAGATAAAATCCTTTTTATTCTATTTATATTTAATAATTGAAATTTAATAATTTTTGAATATTATTTAAAATATTTTGTTTACCTAACAATTCTAAATACGTTAACAAGTGAGGACCATGTAGCTTTCCAGTACAAGCTATTCTCAAAGTTAAAAAAAGTTTTTTTCCTTTTAAATTAGTTAAGTCGCTGAATTTATTAATAAGCTGTTCTATAAAAGATGATTGAAAAATTTCTAATTTTACAAATAAATCTTTTAAAATTTTAATTACAGAAAAATCTTCTATTTCTTTTATCATAGGTATAATTTCATTATCTATTTGTTTGTTTTCTTCAAAAAATTCTAAATATAAATTTACAATTTCTTGAATATAATTCATTCTATCTCTGAATAAAATAATTATTTTCTCTAAATATTCATCTTCTAAAAAAATTTTTTTCTCTTCAAAAAAAATTTTACTTTTTTCAACTATATACTTTAAAGACATTTTTTTTAAATATTGATTATTAATAAAAAATAATTTTTGATCATCGAAAACGGCTGGCGCTTTAACGAATCTTGTATTATCAAAAAGAGAAATCATTTCTTCAGTCGAAAGAACAGTTTTATTAGTTTTCGGAGCGAAACCTAAAAAAAATAAAAAATTAAATAAAGCTTTAGGTAAAAAACCTAAATCAATATACTTTTTAATAAATTGAACTATATCAACATCTCTTTTGCTTAATTTTTTTTTATTTTTATTTAAAATCAAAGATATATGACCGAAAATAGGAATATCCCATCCAAAAGCTTCATAAATCATTATTTGCTTAGGAGTATTGGTAATATGTTCTTCTCCTCTTAAAACATGAGATATTTTCATTAAATAATCATCTATAACAACAGCATAATTATAAGTAGGGAATCCGTTTTCCTTAATTATAATCCAATCTTCTATTTGATCACTTTCAAAAGATAATTTGCCTCTTATGATATCATTAAATTCATATAAAGTATTCGAAGGAACTTTAAAACGGACTACAAATTTATCATTATTTCCTTGATATTCTTTGTAAGCTAACTTTTTATCTAATAAAATCTGAGTATATTTTTGATAAATAGATATTCTTTCTGATTGTCTATAAGGCCCCAATGGCCCTTTTAAATCTGGTCCTTCATCCCAAACTAAACCTAACCATTTTAATTGTTCTAATTGATCTGATTCACTTTCTTTTATATTACGTTTTAAATCAGTATCTTCGATCCTAATAATAAATTTACCTTTATAACGACAGGCAAATAAATAATTAAACAAAGCTGTTCTAGCATTTCCAATATGTAAAAAACCAGTAGGACTCGGGGCGTAACGTAATCTTATTTCTTTCATATTTATAGAATCCTTAACCTGAAAAAATTGAATATTTTAAAAATACCAAGCATATATTTAAATAAAAAAAAGAGTCTTTTTTATAGTAAAAAAAACTCTTTCAAAGTTGAAAAATATAAATAAAAAATTAACGTTTTGAAAATTGAGGAGCACGACGAGCTTTTTTTAAACCATATTTTTTACGTTCTACACAACGAGAATCTCTAGTTAATAATCCAGATTTTTTCAAAATAACTCTTAAACTAGGTTCTGCTTCGACTAAAGATCTAGCTATCCCTAAAAGAATCGCTCCCGCTTGAGATGTTATTCCTCCGCCATAAACATTAGCGACAATATCATATTTTTCTAAAGTTTTAGTTAATTTTAAAGGCTTAATAGTTTCAAGACGAATGTCCTTAGAAGGAATATAATCAACAAAATCTCTTTTATTTATCTTAATATTCCCAGAACCTGAAACTAAAATTACTCTTGCAACCGAACTTTTACGTCTTCCTAAGCCAAAATATTGATTTTTATTCATTACAAATTATACCTCTAAAATTTTTGGTTTTTGTGATTCATGTCTATGTGATTCATTAGGATAAACAAACAATTTCTTACGCATTTGATTTCCTAATTTAGTATGTGGTAACATTCCGAAAATAGCTTTTTCAACAACACGAGTAGGAAATTTTTTCATCATTTCACCAGCAGTTATTTTAGACAATCCACCTGGATAATTTGAATGTCTATAATAGACTTTTTTTTGCCATTTTTTCCCTGTTAAATGAATTTTAGACGCGTTAATAACAGCAACATAGTCACCGTTATCAACATTCGGAGTGTAATGAGTTTTAGCTTTGCCTTTTAAAATACTAGCAATTTTAGTGGCACATCTACCTAAAACTTTTCCTTTGACATCAACTAAATACCATTTTTGAACTACTTGTTTTTTATTAATAGAAAAAGTTTTATTATTGAATTTTAACTCTTCATTTTGATTTATAGTATCAGCCATAAATATATAACTCTTCCCTACCTAGATAATTTTGTATCTATAATTAATTTAATAACTTTCAATTAAACCTATTTTTTTATATAAAAAAACAAAATAATATTAACATCATTTTAAAAAATAATCTTAAAATTTATAATATAATTATATAAAAATAACATTAAAATGTCAATATAATTTATAATCTAATTCATAAAAAAAAATATAATTAAAATAAAAATATAATATTTTATTTATTTGAATTATATTTTTTTTTATTAAAATCAAAATTTGAATATACTTATATTTATTTTTAAAAAATTTAATATATTTAAATTTTTATGGAGCGAATGATGGGAATCGAACCCACATCTTTAGCTTGGAAGGCTAAGGTAATGGCCATTATACGACATTCGCTTATTTTATATAATGGTCGGGAAGACAGGATTTGAACCCGCGACCTCCTGGTCCCAAACCAGGCGCTATACCAAGCTAAGCTACTTCCCGCTTAATAATTATATAAAAAATTAAGCAAACAAATGGCACACCCAAGAGGATTCGAACCCCTAATCTTCTGATCCGTAGTCAGATGCTCTATCCAATTAAGCTATGGGTGTTTTTTTTAGTATATTATTATTGGTGACCCGTACGGGATTCGAACCCGTGAATGCATGCGTGAAAGGCATGTGAGTTAACCGTTTCTCCAACGGGCCTAATCTTGATTTATAAATACAAAAATATAAAAAAACATTTTGTGTTTTTTTGAAATGCTACCAAAATAAATAAATAATAAAAATATAATTTTGTAATTATTACATAAACAATTCTAACATAATTTAACATAAAATATAATTAAAATAATATTTCTTTATTATTAATATTAAAATAAAATAATTACAAAAATTAAATTTTTTTAAAAAAATTTAATAAACACTGAGAATAAAAAATAATTTTAAAAAATAAATTTACAAATTCAAACACTTATTTAAAATCAATACTTTATTCTACTCATATTATAGTTTATTTACGATTATTAATCAAATATTTAAAATCATTTTTTTAAATTAAAAAGCATTATGACCACAACTAAAAAATATTTTTAATAATATAATCAATTAAAATATTTTTTTATAACATTTGAAATTAAAAATTTATTAAAATTATTAATTTTTTTAAAAAAAAGAACCTCTTTTAGAAATTCTTTTTTTTAAAAAAATTAAATTTTATTTTATTATTTATTTTCTTGAGAAGATAAAACAAGAACGATTAAAATAAATTCTATATTTTAATTTAATATTCTTTTATAATTTATATTTATTTTGGATCTTTTTTTGTTTTGAATTTTTTGAATATTTGTTTTAATCCGATTTTATTATTTTGTGTATTTTTGTTATTTAATAACGGTTTATCTTTTTCTATTTCTTCTTCAGATGAACTTTCAGATAAATTTTCATTTTCATATGAACGATTTTCTTCATGTAATTTGTTATTTTCTTCTTCATTTAATTTGTCGTTTTCAGAAATAACATTATTAGTTGGGATAATATCATTAGAATTCGTAATTGGAGAATTTGAATATGTTTTAGTCAAAGCAAAAACAGAAGCATAAAAAATCAAAAACGTAAATACAAATGCAACAATAAACAATTTAGAACCAAATTTTATAAAATTATAATTTTTATTAATTATTATATAAACCTCATTTACTAATTTATTTTTTTATTTTTTTATTTTTTTATTTTTTTATTTTTTTATTTTTTTATTTTTTTATTTTTTTATTTTTTATTTTTTTATTTTAACTATAAAGTGATTTTATTAAAAACCACCAAAAATATTATAAATGTTTTTTATATAATTTAAACATTTTTTTAAAATAATATTATTTTTTCTAATTCAAAACTACTATATATAATTTTAAAATAAATATTTTTTGAGCTAAATTAATCAAATATCGTATATAGAATCAAATTCAAATTAAAAAAATATTCAAAACAATGTTTATATTTTATAATAAATAAATTAATAAAAAACAATACTTTTTATTAAAAATATGTCCCATAATTGAAAATTAATTTTCAAATAAAAAAATAAATTATCTTTCGAATAGTCTATTTTATTTTTATTGTTATTGTTATTTATAAAAATCCGCAGATTATAAATTTGTGTACTACGCACTGTTCTAAAAAAAATGTAAATGTTTTTTTAACTATGCATATTTTTAAAACCTCGTTTTACTCAAAACAAAAAGACTAGTTTGTTTTAATTAGTCTTTTTTTGTTTTTAGTCAAAAGAATTTTTAAAATTAGTAATTTTAGGCAGCGTTTATTCAAAATTGAATCATGTTATTTTGAATTATTTTTATTATTATTAATATATCTTTTTATTATCAAGCGAAAATATAAATAAATAACTTTAAATTATAATAATTAAAAATTATTATAATTAAGATATTTTTTTTATAAAAAAGATTATTTTATCATTATAAAAATTAATTCGATACCTTATAAACAAAAAAACTGAATGTAAAAATTGTTTTTTTTTTTTTTTGTCTATAATTACAATTAGTTATTAATTAATAATTAATTAATAGTCGCAGTGTTATAAAAAAATGTAAATTTTTTTTGAGCTATGCATATTTTTAAAAATTCTAATAAAAAAAGACTAGTTTGTTTTAACTAGTCTTTTCGGTATTAAAAATGAATTTATTTACAAAAATTTATAACAGTGCGATACGCTATTAAAAGGAACATAAATATATGACAAAATTAAAAAATTATAATAATATAAAAGGTTTTAGTGGTGAACAAGATTGTCTAAAATGGTTACAACAAAATCCTTTACTAAGATTTTTAACAAATATTAAACAAGCTAAAACAGGAGCAAAAGGAATTGATTTTGAAGCTGATTTGGGTTCGAAAAAAATAGCCATTCAAGTTAAAAACAAAGACACAAAAATTGATACGCCTTCTTTATGTACTTTTTTAGAAATTTTAGATAAACCACAATACAATGGTGGTATTTTTCTTAATTTTGGTACAGGTTCTTTAACGGATGAAGCTGAAAAAAAATTAAAAGAAAAAAACGTACATATTTTTAACAATGTTGTTATTAATGATGAATTATCTAATTTAAATAAGCACAAACTACGTGATTATCAAGAAGAAGCTGTCACAGAAGCAAAGGAACATTATAAAAATAATAATCGTGGATTATTAGAAATGGCTTGTGGTACTGGGAAAACTTTTGTTTCTAAACATATTATGAAATCATTATTACCAGACGGAGGTATTGTTTTTTATTTTGTTCCTTGGATTAATTTATTAGAACAAAGCGCTCTTTATTTTAATGATTCTGATATTTTAATTATTCCTATTTGTAGTCAAGAGGACAAAATTATTAAAAAAGCCGAACAAGAAGATCTTTTTACAACTGATATAATGGATTTTAGCAATTTTTTAGATAATCCCCTTAATTCAGATATTCAAAAAAATTATAAATATATTATGTTTTTTTGTACTTATCAATCTCATGATAGATTGGCAGATAGTCAAAAAAAAGGATTTTTACCTGAAGCTGATTTAATTATTTGTGATGAAGCTCATCATATGACTTATGAATCCAAAATAAATGAAAAAGAAAAAAATTTATTTCAAAATTTACACGAAAATATAAAAAACAAAAAAGCTTTGTTTATGACTGCTACTGTTAAAATTTTGTTGAGTAACAAAAAAAATAAAGATGAATTCATTGATATGAGTAATAAAGACATTTTCGGAGAGATCTTTTATTCTTTAGATTTAGGTACTGCTATTAAAAAAAATATTTTATGCGATTATGACATTAATATTTCTAGATTACCAGATATCGATGAATTAAAAGAAATTGAAGAAAATTTAAAAGACGAAGATAAAAATATAATGAATGAATTGATTGATAATAGTTTGCTTAAAAAAAATGCAAAGGAAACAGAAGAAGATTATTTATATCGTAAAGAAAAATTTTTCAAGCAAGAAAGATTAAGAAATATCGCTAAAATAGTAGGTATTATTAAAACTATTGAAAATAATTCAGATCAAAAAAATTCTGTTATCGCTTTTGTAAATAGCAATATAAAAAATAAAGCTAAAAAAGCATCTTTATTTATGGAAAACATTATAAATAATTTAAAAAACCGATCTAAAAGTGATTCAAATGTTATTATTGAAACTGATTATATTGCAGGATCAATGACGCCTTGCGAAAGAAAAGAGAAATTAGATAAATTAATTGGTGAAAAATCATTTGTATTATGGAATTGTCGTTGTTTAACTGAAGGGGTAGATATTCCTGGTTGTAATACTGTTGTTTTTTTTGATCATAAAAATTCTGCTTTAGAAATTACTCAAGCCATAGGACGTATTTTAAGAAAAGATCCTCATAATCCTAATAAAAAAGCAAACATTATTTTATTGCCCTTTGAAAATAATGATGACAGTTCTTTTATGAGAAATATTTCTTTTGAAAATAATAAGAATTTTTTAAAGATTTTAAAATATATTTTTATTGGTGATAGTAGTGTTCGTAATAATCTAGACAAACTAAAAAAGAAAATTGATAACTCACCAAATGAATTAACTAATAGTTCTTTATCGGTATCAAAAAACAAAACCAATGATAACACAAAAGATCAAGCAAATATTGATTTTGTATACAAATATTTGATTTCTGAAGTGGTTAAATACAATGGTTTTTCTTGGCATAATTTAGTTTTAGAAATTAAAAATACTTTAAAAAATATTAAAGATATTATTCAAAAAGACAATCAAGATAATATTTTGGCCGAAATAAAAGAAATGTTTGGTACTATTTTAAACATTGATGAAAAACAGTTAGAAGATAATCAAACTGTAGATATTTTATCACAATATATTTTATTTTATCCTATTTTACAAAAAATTTATGAAGTGAAATGTTCTTTATTTACAGAATTAGATGTTCTTTTAAAAAAATTAGTTGTTTATGAACAAGTTAAAGAAAAAGTAAAACCAACGATTGATTCTTTTTATAAAACTTTAAATTTTGAATATAAAAGTATCGATGATAAAGGACATATTTTTAATCAAATTTATAATGATCTTTTAAAAGAAACTGATCCTAAACTAACTTTAGAAAATGGCATGTGGTATACTCCTGTTTGGGTAGTAGAGTTTTTATGGGATCTTTTACTTAAATTAGACCCTAACTTAGACCCTAGAAACCCTAAAAATGATCCTTATCACGTGATTGATCCTTCTTCTGGCACAGCTTCTTTTATTGTTCATTTTATTCAAAAAATATTAAAAGAAAAAGAAACAATTAATAAATTTTATGATGATTATCTTCATATGCGCGAAATTCATTTTCTTGCTTTTATGATTAGTGTTTTTAAAATAACTATCGCAGCTAAAAAAGATGAACCACCGAAATATATTCATTGGGGTGATACTTTAAAAAACGAAAGTAAAAGCTCAAATTTTATAGCAGAACAAAGCAAAGGAAATGAAGAATTTACTATTATTATAACTAATCCTCCTTGGAAAACAAGCCAACAAAAGGACGAAGGAAAAACAAAAATATCGTATAGAAAAAAAGATTATCCAAATTTAGATTATGATAAACAAGAATATTGGGTTGATGATGAGATAAAAGAAACTTTTATTAAACAAAGTGAAAAAGGAAGAAGTATACAAAGTTTATATAATATGTATCGTCGATTCGTTCGTTGGAGCTTAGACCATATTGACAGAGGTTGGATAGCGATGGTTTTACCTAATTCTTTTTTAACTGAAAGTGTAGAAGGATTTCGCCGCAGTTTAACTAAAGAATGTCAAAAAATTTATCTTGTAAATTTAAAAGGAGCTAAAGGAATAAGAGTATCTTTCCCTGAAAAAGAAGGTGCCAATATTTTCGTAACTGAAACTCAAAAAGGTAACACACAAGGAGTAGTTTTATTATTGTGTTTTAAAGATATAGATAATCAAAAAGAAGAATCAAAAACTTATTATCACGAAGTTCCTGATGGTTTAAAAACTAGTGAACAAAAATATGAACATTTAAAAAACCATTTTAAAAACTTTAAAAACGATTTTAAAGTCGATGATTTTTTTGAAGAAATTGAATTAGATCAAAATGGTATGTGGTTTAATAAACCAGAAATAGTACCTCAAACATGGCAAGCTTTAACTGTAAAAGATATAAAAACCAAAAATGAAAATGAAAAAGGTTTTTATTTTGAAACAAGAAAAAATGGCTTAGAAAGTGGTTGCACTGAATTTGTTTATGACAAAAATTTGAATATATTAAAATCAAAAATTAAAAAATTTATTGATTTTTATGAAAAATGTCGTCTAGAAAAAAAAATAATTGATAATCCCGATGTTATTAAGTGGCATTACAAATTAAAAGATAACTGTTTAAAAAATAAACCTATTTCATTTGATGAAAATAAAATTACAACAGCTATGAGAAGACCTTTCGAAGAAAAATATTTATATTTAGAACCTTTAATAATTTATAAAATTGATAAACAAGATCAATATTATCAAGAAGAAAATATTTCACTTTGTATTAGTTATAATTTAGATTTTTTTGAATGTTTAGTGGTTAATAGAATTCCTGATAGAGGTTTACTTTATAATATTAAATGTTATGCTATGACTGATTTAATCCCTAAAGAACCTTATAATCGAAAAGAATGGATGGCCATTTTATATGCTTTATTCCATCACACAGATTATAAAGAAAAAGCAAAAAATTTTTTAAAAAGAAATTTGCCAACTATCCCATATTTAACAAAAAAAAATCAAAAAGATTTATTAATTTTAGGTCAAGAATTAATGGAACTTCATTTAAACTATCAAAAACTAGAAGACAGTAAAGATATTTATAATGAAAGCAATAGACCAAATAATTTTATTCAATACCATCGTAAAATGCCTTTTTTATCACAAGAAGCTTTAGATTATAAATTATTTAATAAACCCATTCTTTATTCTTTAAGGGATTCTGATTTATTTCCAAAATTAGTAACTTTAGCAACTAAAACAACCGCTATTCGAAAAAGAATTAATAAAATTGTTTTAAATTTACAATAATATCATTAAATAAAAAAATAAAATTTCTAAATTTATTATTAAGTAATTAAAAATTAATAATTTTATTATAAAATTAAGACCCGTCAGAGGGTCTTTTTTTTATAATATTATAAAAAATCACATATTAAATTGATTAATTATAATTATCTTAAATATGATAATAAAAATAAAATAAGGTCAAAAATTTATTTTTATAAATAAAAAAAACTAGTTTGTTTTAACTAGTCTTTTCGATTTCGGCGGTCTATATATTGTAGGGCGAATTATTTTTATCATGAAAAAAGAATAAACCTTAACTTTTTGAAACACTACGGATTATAATAAAAATAAAATCAAAAACAAGAATTAGTCATTAAAAATAAATTAAAAAAACATTTACATTTTTTTAAAACACTATGGAAATAAAAAAACTATTAATATTATCTATATGAAAAAAATTGAATATATAGATTAATTCTAAATTCAAAATGGCCGAAACATAAAAAACTTTTAAAATTTAATTCATCATTTATAAAAAATAAATAAATTAGCGATTTATTTTATATTTATCATTATATTTGTTATAATATTTAAGAAATTGAAAAATATAATTCTATCTTATAAAATATAATTTTTTTTAAAAAATTTATGAAATTATTTTAATTTTTTAGTAAAAAATAATATAAAAGAATAATATTTAAATTCAAAAAATAATAATAAATTATTTATTGAATTTAAATATATGATTCTGTTTTAATTTAATAATATAAGTTGAATTTTTTAAACTGTAATAAAAAATATTAATAAGTACTTTATACATTTAAGAAAGGAAATAATTAAAAAAATGAATAAAATTTCATTAAGAAAAATAATTATAATTTCCTTTCTTATATCCATGTCTTTAATTATGGAGTTTATAATAACTAAACCCATTGGTATTAATTGTCAAAACTCTTTAATAAAATTAGAATTATTACCGCTTTTATTAATAGGGTTTTTTTTTGGTTTTAAATATAGTATTTTGTCTAATTTGTTATTTGTTCTTATACATATTATTTTAGAAAGTTCACATATTTTTCAGGAATATAGTTTATTAAAAGCAATAAGTCATGATAAAACACTAATAATAAGCATTTTATTATTTTTATTTATAATTCCTTATATTGCTTGCTCTTTAACAGGTTTGTTTCGATCAAGTAATTCTAATAATTTATGTAAAAATAAAGATATTGTAAATAGTTTGTTATTGATTACAGTTATTCAAATTATTTCTTATGCTGTATTTAGTTTTATATTTTACCCCAAAACAAATTCTAATCCTATTTTAGAACATATTTTCCATGGTCATGATGACAGGGGCAATATAGCTATTTTTTTATATTTCTTTTTTTCAATTATAATAACTAATTTAATTATTAGTATTTGTATTTTTTTTATAAAAAAATTTGTTAAAGAAAATGAAATTTTTTTATTTTAATTTATAAATTTTATTAATTTGTAAATTATTATATGAAATTATCTACTATTTTCAAATAATTTATTCTAGGTGAATAAGCTAAAGGAATTTGATATAAATTTTCTTCAAAAATTTTATAATTAATACTTTTCATTTTAGAATTTTTGATATAATTATTCAAAAAATTAATTGGAAGATAAAAATATTTATTTTTAACTTTAAAATGAATAATAAAAAAAGCGATTCCATTAAATTGTTCTATAAGTTGTAATTTTTGTATTTGATGTTGAGGTATATTAGATAAAGAAAAATTAGTTTTATTATTAGTTTCTTTAACATCAAAACATAAATATTTTCCACGATAAAGCCCTTGATAATCAGGTAAAGATTTTGAATGATAATAAGCTTCAATAATTTTAGCTCTTTGTCTAGAAGAATAATCAACTTTAACGACTTTGATCGGTATTTCGTTTTTATAAATTAAAGCAATTTTTTTGTCTTGATAAAAAAGATTAGTTAAATTAATATCTCTTTCTAAATTACTACCTAAATTAGCTTTATTTATGTTTTTTTTCTGAAAAGGATATTTTAGCATTTTTATATTTTACTTTCTCTATATTTTTTTAAAATATTGTCAGTTTTTTTATTCATAACAAACTAATAATATTTTATATTATAAAAAATTTTTTATTAGGAGTTTTATTGCATATGCAAGAAATTGGTTTTTCTGTATTAGGAGGAATAGGCGAAAATGGAAAAAATTTATATTTATTAAGAATCGATTCCTCTTATTTTGTTTTAGACTCAGGATTAAAATATCCTAATATTTCTATGAGCGGGATAGATTCTATAATTCCTGAGTATACCGCTTTAGAAAAAATAAAAAAAAAAATTAAAGGTGTTTTTGTAACGTCCGCTTTTGAAACTCATTCTGGTTCTCTTCCTTATTTAATTGAATATTTACAAGCTCCTATTTATGCTTCTGATTTTGTTATAAATATTATAAAATCTAATTTAGAAAATCATAAAAATTTAGATGTATCAAAATTAGATTTTAAAACAGTAAATGAAAATTCTGAAATTGATTTCATAGATACAAAAGTAAATTTTTTCGGAGTAGCTGATTTTTTACCAGAAACTTTAGGTTTATCTTTTGAAACATCTGAAGGTTATCTAGTATATATTAGTGAAATGCACTTTTTACAATCTAAAAATCCAAAATTTCAAACTAATTTTTTAGCTTTATCTAAATTAAATTCTAAAAAAGTTCTAGCATTAATGATCGCTTCTCAAGGAGCTTTCCATATTGCAAAACAAGACAAAAGCGAAGTTTTAGAATATTCTCTAAGTAGTTATTTTGCAAGTATCCAAAATAATATTATTATTTCTTTTTTAATTCCAGATTTACTAAAAATTCAATTAATTATTGATATCGCAGTAGAATTTAATTTAAAAATAGCTTTATTAGGAAGAAAAAATGAAAAAATTGTAGATATTGCTATTCAAAAAGGATATTTAAAAATTCCTAACGGTTTTTTAGTAAATTTAAAAGGAATGCAAGATTATTTAAAATATAAAAATTTAGTAGTAATTATAGTCGGAAAACGTTTTGAACCTCTTTATCGCTTACAAAGAATGTCCAAAAAAACAGATCGATTAATGGTATTACATCCTCAAGATAAAATTTTATTATTATCGATTGAAATAACTGGTATTGATAAAATTCAAACTAAAACCCTAGATTCTTTAGCTCGTAATGGTTTTGTTGTTGACTTATTAGTAAAAGATTTATTAACAGCTTCTTATAATTATGAAGAAAATTTCAAGTTAATTTTACATTTATTAAAACCTAAATATCTTTTGCCAATTTCAGGAGAATATCGTCACCAATACCAAATGAAAAAAATTGCTAAAAATTTTGATTTTCCTGAAAATAAAATTTTTATGCTTGAAAATTCTGATAATTGGACTTTTAATTTTAAAAATGCTCCTTATATTAATAAAAATTTCTTTAACAAATTAGGAGAATTTTTAATTGATGGAACACCAGTATTAGAAGGCAACGATTACATTATAAAGGATCGTGAATTATTAGCTAATGATGGTGTTATTATAATAGCTTGTAATTTAGATTTAAGATTTAAAAAAAATGTAGGTAATAATATAGAATTAATTCATAAAGGTTTTTTAGATAAAATGAAAATTACTTCATTAGTATCAGAATTAAAATTTTTTTTCTCTAAATTAATTGAAGATTTTTTAACAAAAAATAAACAAACCAAATGGAGTGATTTTAAAAATTATTTAAAAGAAGAATTATCAAAATTAATTTTTAAAAAAACACAAAAAAAACCAATTATCATACCTATTTTAATAACTATTAATTCATAAATTTAAAATCAAAACTCATAAAATTTACAAAGGAAATAAACAAATGGATTTATTAAATAAAAATCCTGAATTAGAAAATTTTGATATATTTTTTTACGCTCTAGGAGGTCTAGGTGAAGTCGGAAAAAATATGTATATTCTAGAAATCGAACAAAAAATATTTATCATTGATTCAGGTATTTCTTTTTTTGGAGATTCTTTTTTAGGTATTAATTATGTTATTCCTAATTATGAATATTTATTGCAAAACGAACATAGAATTGTGGGTCTTTTTATTACACATGGCCACGAAGATCATATTGGCGGTATTCCTTTTTTATTAAAAAAAATTAAAATTAATAATATATTTGTTTGTGGTATAGCATTCAATTTAATTGAATCCAAATTAATCGAACATAAATTACATAAATATATACGCATCATGACAAAATACAATAATGATTCTAAATTTAAATTTGGAAATACAGAAATTTCTTTCATAAGAATGAATCACTCTATTCCTGATACTTTTGGTATAGTATTCAATAATAAAGATAGAATTATTTTTTATACAGGAGATTTTAAAATTGATAATACACCTGTTGGACCTTTAGCAGAATATGATAAACTTGTCGAATTAAATAAAAAAAATATTTTATGTCTTTTGTCTGATTCTACAAATGCACAAAATAAAGAAAGTATTCCTTCAGAAAACGAAATAAGAAAAACTATCGATCAACTATTTTATAAAATTAAAGGAAGAATTATAATCGTTACTTTTGCTTCTAATTTTTATCGTATTAAACAAATTATTGAAGCTAGTATTTTAACAAAAAGAAAAATTGCTATTTTCGGACGTAGTATGGAAAAAGCTGTTGAAAACGGAATTAAAAATGGTTATTTAAATATTCCAAAAGATACAATTGTAAATGGAAATAATATAGAACAATATCACAATATTACCTTAATTTGTACTGGATCACAAGGAGAACCATTGGCTGCTCTTAGTAGAATGGCGCATGGAATTCATAGACAAATTAGATTATTTAAAAAAGACACAGTTATTTTCTCTTCTTCTCCAATCCCTGGTAATCAAGATAGTATAAATAAAGTTTTAGATTTACTTTTTAAAATGGATGTAGATGTTATTGTTCATGGAGACGTTGTTAATACTCATGCCTCAGGACATGCGAGCCAAAACGATTTAAAATTATTATTAAATTTAGTTAAACCTAAATTTTTTATTCCTGTACACGGATCGCATATAATGTTAATGACTCATAAAAAATTAGCTATTGATTGTGGTATTAAATCCGAAAATATTTTTATTTTAGATAACGGAGATGTAGTTGGTATAAATGAACAATCTGTTAAAAAATTAGATAATCAAATTGTAGCAAATAATATTTTTATTGATGAATCAGGAACAGACGATCTTAGTAATTGTGTATTAAAAGAAAGAAAAATTTTGAGCGAAGAGGGTTTATTTTCTATTATTGCAAGCATTAATTTAAAATATAATAAAATATTAAATTTCCCAATTATTTTTTCACGTGGTTTTATTTACATGAAAAGCAACAAAGAATTAATGAAAAAATTTTCTTTTGAAATTAAAAAAATAATAGAAGATTATTTATATAAAAATGACAAAATAAATAAAAATCAATTAAAAAAGATTATTGTTGATTTTATAACTCCTAAAATTTATGACTTAACTTTGAGAAACCCAATTATAATTCCTATTATTTTAACAGTATAAAAAATATAAAATTACTTTTATTTTATATTTAAAATAATTTATATATTTTTATATAATATTCATATATTGATTTATTTTTTTAGAAAACTAAAATGAAGAGAGTTTATATTTTTGATTATGGATGTTAAGGAAAGATATAATAAGTTCAAAAAACCTATTTTTTTAAATAGTTTTAATATCGAAATTCAGAATAGATATATTGCGCAAAACAATAAAAATAAAAAAAGAGAATGGTTTTTTGAAAATTTTCAATTTAATTTTGAAAACAAAGATTATTATTTACCAGAAGTATTAATTAAATTTGATCATATTGATGAAGATAATCCAGAGTTTTTTTTGCAACCAGAACAAATTATTCAAATTATTAAAAGTAAATTAGAAATGGAAGAATCTTCTGGAAATAAATATATTTTAACAGTTTATAAATTTAGACAAGCAGCAGAAAAATAAAAAATTTTTAGTTTTCTGCTTTAATTTTTAATTTATATTGTAAACTATCTCATTTATAGATGGTTTTCTTTTTTTATTAAAAAAATTTAATATTATAAAAAATTGATGAAAATAAGTGAAAAAATGCCAGAATTACCAGAAGTAGAAATTACAATTCGTAATTTAAGAAAAAAAATAATTGATTCTCGAATAGAAAAAATAGAAATTTTTCACCAACCTTCATTACAAAGTATTCATAATTTGGATAATCTCGAACAAAAAACTTTTTTAGATATTCAAAGAAAAGGTAAATTTTTATTATTTTTTTTAAGCTCCGATTGGGTTTTAGTAGGACATTTTCGGATGGAGGGTAAGATATATATTCATACTTTAGAAGAATGTAAGACAATCCACAAATATGAAAATTTTCGAATATTTTTAAATAATAATAAAATCTTCCGATATTATGATTTTAGAAAATTTGGCCGTTTTCATTTATACAAAAAAGAAACATATTTAGAAGAAAGTGGATTAAATCAATTAGCTCAAGATCCGTTTTCAATAGAAGCTTTAACTCTTTTTAACAAAATTCATAAAAAGAAAACAGTGATTAAAAAAATTTTATTAGATCAAAGAGTAATATCGGGAATTGGTAATATTTATGCTAGTGAAATTTTATTTTTGGCTAAAATTCATCCTGAAACAAAAACAGATTCTTTAACTTTAAAACAAGTAGAAATCATTATCTCAACAGCAAAAAAAATATTAAAAAATGCAATTTCTTATGGTGGTACTTCTATTAGTAGTTTTGAAGCTTTAGGGGTTAAAGGTTCTTATCAAAACCAACTTTTAGTTTATAAAAAAGATAAAGAAAATTGTTCTTTATGCAAAAATAAAATTAACAAAATAAAAATAGGTGGAAGAAGTTCTTATTTTTGTTCTCAATGCCAAAAACACAATTAACAACTATTATAAATAAAAAGAGGTGTTTTTTTGTTTACATTACAAAAATTTAATATCAAAAACAATTATACTTTGAATAATGAGGAACAAAAAATTTTACATTTACTTTATCAACCTTTAATAGGTTTAGGAGCTTTAAGTCTTTATAATACTTTTTATTTTTTAAATCAAAATCATAAATCAAAATTTAATTATAATCACCAATTTTTATTTGATTTATTAAATATTGATGAAGATACTTTTATTAAATATAAAGAAAAACTTGAAGCAATTAATTTATTACAAACTTTCGAAAATAAAGAAAAAGAAAAACTTTATTTTTTAAAATCTCCTTTAAACTATATTAATTTTTTTCAAGATCCGATTTTAAATCAATATTTATTAAGTGAAATAGGAGAAGAACTTTATTCGCAATTAAATAATTTTTTTGCTAGCGAAGAAGAACCAAAAATATTAGAAAATTATGAAAATATAAGTAAAAATTTTTCAGATATTTATTGTTTTCAAAAAATAAATCTACCAAAAACAATTAATAATTTTCAACATTTAAAAAATAACAAATCCTCCTCTTCATTACAAAAATATTTTAATTATGAAATTTTTATCGAAAAATTACCACAACGTTTCAAAAAACCTTTTTTATTAGAATGGAAAAGTATTGAATATATTACGAAATTAAGTTTTGTTTATGGTCTAAAACCTGAAGAAATGGCATCTTTATATCAAAAAACTTTTATTAATAAAAATAATGAAAATATAGATTTAAATGATTTAAAAATAATTTTAACTAGAAAATATTTTAAAAAAATAACATTAACTAATGTTCCTAGTATAAATGAAGAAAATGAAATGATTCTTTACTTAAAAAATACAGAACCAAATAGAATTATAAAAAATTTTGCTACAAGTGCTCATATTTATTCTGATTTAATTGATATAGCTTTTAAATTAATAGAACAAACAAATACCGATATTGGAGTTATTAATGCTTTACTTATGTATGTTTTAAAAATAAAAAAAAATACAAATAAAAACTTTATTCCTACTTTTAATTATTTTAAAACTATTTTAAATTCATGGTCTAAAAAAGGAATTATTTCGGCAGAAACAGCATATGATTTTTTAATGGAAGATAATAAATTTCAAAATACACAAACCTATAAACAAAATCGTCCTAAATGGTTAGATGAAGTAGAAAAAGAATTAGGTTTGGATGATTAAAAAGGTGTTTAAATATAATGTCTACTTTCGAAAAATTAGATTTTCAAAAAATTAAAGCATTCGTTAAACAACATGAAGAAACTAAAAATTTAAAAATAAATGATGAAGATGTTATTACAGTTTATAATTATTTACAAAACAAAGATCAAAAAAATTATTTTGGTTATCAAATGATTTTAAAAACAAAACCTTATATTTCAATTATTTACAAAGAAACTTCCAAATCTAAACAAATTAATTTAGAAAATAATTTATACCAAAAAAATATTTTATTTCATCAAAATTTAAATTTAAATAATATTGAATTAAAAAATTTTGAAACACAAAATTTTCCAAATAAAGAAAAAGCTTTGATGCAAATAAAAAATATAATTAAAAATTTCTATAATATCAAAAAAGGATGTTATTTTCACGGAAAATTTGGTACAGGGAAAACTTTTCTTCTTAAAGGTTTAGCTAAAAATTTAATTAAAAAAAATATTCCTGTATTATTTATTTTTATGCCTGATCTAACAAGACAATTTAAAAATACTTGGAATAATAGCGATATTTTAGAAAGTAAATTTAATTATTTAAAAAATATTCCTTGTTTAATTTTAGATGATTTTGGTTCTGAAAATATGAATATTTTTTTTAGAGATGATATTTTTTTGCCTCTTTTATATTATCGTTATGAACATAACTTGCCAATTTTTTTTAGTAGTAATTTTGATGAAAAAGAATTACAAAATTATTTTAATTATAATAAAGATTTTCATAATGATATCAAAACCTTGAAAATAATTAGAATTATTAAGCAATTAACTGACTTTTATAATTTTGATTCTTATTAAAATCAAAAAAAATTATTTAATATAATAAAACCCAGTCATTAAATGACTGGGTTTTTTCTTTTTTAAAAAAAATATTTAATTTTTGAGGGCAAAAGATACAATATAATGATACAATTTATCCAATTGTAACAGTCATGAAAACGGATTAAGACGAATTAATTAGTCAAGAAACTATTTCAAGATTAAGATAATCGCAGAGAAGGTGTAAACTCCTCATCATCAAAAGGACTTATTTATTTAAAAAATTCGAGAGAAAGTTGATGACACTTTAAGGATGAAATTTGAAGGAGATATTATAAAATTATTCTTAAAATTATTATAAACAGTATTTTAATTTACAATTTAAGTGATTTTCAAACAAAATTGAGACAATCTCATTAAATTTGTTTTTTTTTTTTTTTTGTAATAATTGTAATTGTATAAAAAAAATATTATCAATTATAGAAGATAAAATAAAAAAATAAAAGATAAAATTTTTGAAATGAAAAATACAAAATAAAAAAAATTATGACTATTTCTAATATTTTTATTTGTTTATCCGTTGTCATCGTATCTATTTATGTCGCAAGTAAATATTTTGTAAAACAAAGAATATACAAATTTCAATTAATAGATAAAATGCCTGTTTTTACAGTAGATAGATATGACGGTAATAACGCAAATAAAATTCTTTTAACAATTTTATACCCTAACTTTGATCCAAATAAATATGACCATTTGATTAATATTTCATATGAAGCAAAAGTTAACTCAAATGGAATGGATATTTCAACTCATTTATTTTTAAAATAAAATATTCTTATTACACTAAAAATACTTTTAAAAAACTAAATGAATATTTAACAATATGCATTCAAACAGTCAAACGTATGAAAAATAATTAATAGAGGTATTATAATGATATATTTACAATATCTGAATTGACTTTTAATTCTAATGATGAAAAAATGCGTCTTTTAATATTATCATTAAACAAATAAAAATTTATTGAAGATAATGACATCATTGACAAAAAAACTTTAATTAGATTTAGTTTGTGATTGTGAAATAGTTGAACCTCAAGGTAACTCTTTTAAAGATGAATCTGAAGTTATTATACTAAAATTACTTAATCATCATAATAAACATATTATTAAAAAAACTTATGATAAATAAAGGAAAATAAAAAAGTGAATGAAAGATTGACTGAAAAAATTACTAGAGATTTAATTAATAAAACTTTTGATAAAGACAAAGTTTATGTTGATGAACAAATTAGTAGTGACAAATTAATTAAAAAAATATTAGGAAATGTTAGAGCTGATTTTATTATTTATTTTAAAAATAACACTGACAATATTATTATTGTTATTGAATGCAAAGCCGATTCTAAAAAACAAACACAAGCTTTAGAAGTTGCAGAAAAAAAATATGCTTTTAAATTAAAAGAATCATTTAATGTTTTTTATTATGGTATATCAGGACAAAATCCTCAAAGAATTTTAATTGAAGGTCGTTTGTGGATTAAAAATCATAAAAAGCCATTCCCTAAGATATATACTAAATTATTAACATATCAAAATATGAAAAAATTGATATCTAAATCAACTAATATTAAAGTTGACAATAATTTAAAATGTATTATTAAATCGTTTAATGATAAATTACATCAAATGTCAATCCCTGAATCAGAAAGACCAGTTTTAATTGGTTGTTTTTTGATAGCACTTTCAGAAAAAAGTATTAATTCGGAAAATTATAATGGTAATGGTAATAATGAATGTTTAAAAGAATATATTATTGATCGCGTTAAATATAATTTAAAGTCAAAATTTGATTCAAATAAAGTTGAAACTATTTGTTCTTATTATGATAGATTACTTTCTAATAATGTTTGGATATCCGAAGACGAAGTAGATAGTTATGGAATTATACAAAAAAATACTAATTTAAATTATTTTTTGAAAGAATTAAATGAGAAAATTATACCTTTGATAAATGATAACTGGGATATTATGGGTGAATTTTATCGTGAATTTATTAAATATGCCACCGAAGATAAGAAAACTGGATTAGTTTTGACTCCAACTCATATTACTGATTTTTTTTGTGAATTAATTAATATTCAAAATACGGATATCGTTTTAGATCCGTGTTGTGGCACAGGTGGTTTTTTAATTGCAGCTATGAAATATATGTGTCAAAAATCCCAAAACGAAGAAGAAATAAAAAAAATTAAAACAAAACAATTATTAGGAATTGAAAAAAGAAATGATATGTGGTTACACGCAACTGTTAATATGATGATGCACGGTGATGGCCATACTAATATTCATCAAGGAAATTGTTTTGAATATACAACTGAGAATTTTAAAGATTACAGACCAACTGTAGCTTTTTTAAATCCTCCTTATAATGAAGCATCCGAACAATTAAGATTTATTCAAAAATCTTTAGAACTGATAACTCCTAAGGGAAAAGTGGTCGCCATCGTACAAGCTTCTGCTACTGGTAATTCTAAAGCTGTCAATAATGTTAAAGAAGAAATTTTAAAAAATCACACTTTATTAGCAAGTTTTTCTTGTCCAAAGGAACTTTTTCATGGAATAGCAGGAGTGATTACTAATATTTTAATTTTTGAATCAGGTATTCCACATAACAAAACAAATGCTACTTTTTTAGGATGGTTTAAAGATGATGGTTTTATTAAACAAAAGACAAAAAGAATAAAAAAAGAAAAAGAATGGGAAAAAATAAAACAAAAATGGATTGACACATATAACAATAAAAAAGAAATCAAAGAAGATAATATAGAAAGTAAAATGCAAATCCTAGATTTTAAT
>NZ_JAHRHX020000120.1:0-1144 GCF_020312115.2 Candidatus Phytoplasma sp. AldY-WA1 | reverse complement strand
AAATCTTTTGATTCTTGTGGGGTAAACCCAATAATATCAGAATTTTTCTTAATATATTCGACAATTCTTGTTTCTAATTCTTGATATCCGCCTTCTTTTAATTCTTTTAAATTAAATCCAGCGTCTTTTAATTCTATTGCTTTATATCCGACATCTTTTAATTCTGTTGCACTAAAAGAGGCATTTATTAATTCTTTTAGAGTAAAACCGGCATCTTTTAATTGTATTAAAGTATATCTGGAATCTTCGTCGAATGAATTAGTTTTTCTTAAATCCAAAGCAGTATATCCAGCGTCTTTTAATTCTTTTAAAGTATATCCAGCATCTTTTAATTGTATTAAAGTATATCCGACATCTTCGTCGAATGAATTATTTTTGCTTAAATCCCAAGCAGTAAATCCAGCATCTTTTAATTCTCTTGCAGTAAAATCCTTATTTTTGAATTGCCAATAATAAGAAAATCCAGCGTCTTTTAATTCTGTTGCAATATATCCAGCATCTTTTAATTCTTTTAAAGAATATATAACATCTTTTAATTCTTTTAAAGTAAATCCAGCATCTTTTAATTCTCTTGCAGTATATCCATCGTATTTTAATTCTATTGCAGTATATCCAGCGTCTTTTAAATTAAATCCAGCGTATTTTAATTCTCTTGCAGTATATTCAGCATCTTTTAATTGTTTTGCAGTGAAATCGGCTTCTTTTAAATCTTTTGCAGTATATTCAACTTCTTTTAATTGTTTTGCATTGAAATCGGCTTCTTTTAAATCTTTTGCAGTATATTCAGCTTCTTTTAATTGTTTTGTGGTAAATTCTTCATCTTTTAATTGTTTTGCGGTATATCCTTTGTTTTTTAATTCTTGTGTACTATATTGAACAGTTTCTAATTCTCTGTCTGTATATACTACTTTTAATTGATCTAAATTAAATCCGGCTTCTTTTAATTGTTTTGCAGTGAAATCGGCTTCTTTTAAATCTTTTGCAGTATATTCAGCTTCTTTTAATTGTTTTGCAGTGAAATCGGATTCTTTTAATTCTTCTGCGGTATATTCAGCTTCTTTTAATTGTTTTGCAGTGAAATCGGATTCTTTTAAATCTTTTGCAGTATATTCAGCTTCTTTTAATTGTTTTGTGGTAAATTCTT
>NZ_JAHRHX020000026.1:0-10472 GCF_020312115.2 Candidatus Phytoplasma sp. AldY-WA1 | reverse complement strand
AGACAGTCAAACTATCACAGAAATTACTGAATTTCACAAAAACGGCCAAATAAACAAAGTAACAAACTATCATTCTAACAGTACAAATATTCATAATATTAAAGAATACAATGAACATGGTGAAATAAATAAAATTACAACTTATCGCGATGACGGCTCTTTAATGAATATTAATAAATATAACGACGAAAAAATAGTTAAACAAACTCAATATCGTCGTTATAGTGGATTAATTTATTACATTCAAGACTATGACAAAGACGGCAAAATAGTTAAACAAACATTTTATCACCGCGACAAAAAAATTATTACATCTATTTACGAATATGATCAAAATGGTGATTTCATTAAAATTACGTATTACAAACCTGATGGAACCATCGATTATTTTGAAGAATTATAACGAAAAAAAACAAACCCCATTCAAACAGCTGATTTTTTAAAAAATCAGCTGTTTCAATTACTAACCAAACCCCCAACAGTAAAAAAAAAGACAAACGCAAAGGCAATTAAAAAACAATATATAAACAAAAAGAAAGGAACACAAAATGACTATAGTATTAAATTGGGTATTAACTATCTTGACGATAATTGGAACAATAATTTCGTTTAAATTTTTCACTAATAATTTAAAATCTGAAATTAATCTTTTAAATGATAAAATAGATAAACGCGATAACAAATTAAACAATATTAACAAAAATTTTGAATTATTAAAAAAAGAAATGTCATCCCATCAAGAAAGGTTAGACAAAATTATAAAATCAAAACAAGAAACAAAAAAAATAATAATAGAAACATTTAAAAAAATAGAAAAATTAATAGACAACAATAATAAAAAAAACAATATATAAAATAAACAAACCCAAGATTCTCATTTTTGAGAGTCTTTTTTTATACCTAAATTTTCATTAAAAGGAGAAAAATACAATGGAAAAATAATTTCCTAAACAAATTATAAAACACATTAAAGAAATAGAAAACAATTAAAAATCGTCAAAAATATGTTAAATTATACAATATAAAAATAAGAAGGAAATAATAGAATCAAAATATAAAAATAATAACAAAAAGTTGTTTTTGATGTTATAACTTACTTAAAACATTGATACGATAAATATAAAATTTAATATAAATTAACAAATTATTATATTATATTAAGGCCATTATATTGTAAATATAATGAACCCCTTTTTTAGAACCACAGCTTGATGTTTGGACCTATTGTCTATATTTATAGAATTTTTCATTTTGTAGATAAAATAATTCCAATAATTATATTTTAGGGAAAGACTATAAGAAATAGATCATGAAATCAATTGAATATATTTTAAATAAATATGGTAATATGAAACCTTTTGAACTTACAAATAAAACACATCAAGAAGATCCATGGATCAACAACTTTAATGATGATCATTGTGATTTAAGTGATAATATTATTCCAGAAAAAGATATTTTCGAATATTATACTAAAAATCCTTCAAAATTATAATTTTTTTATTTTTAAAACCAAATAAAAGCACAAAAATAACTAAAAGAACTAATTAAATTAGTTCTTTTTTAATTTAAAAACAAAGACACCAACCAGCAAAAAAAACCAGGCGATTCAAATCGCCATCCCAACCCACCAAGGCAAAAACAACAAAAACAAAAAACTAACGCCCAGCCATTAAAAAAACAAACCCAAATTAACAATTATTAAAAATTAAAAAGATTCATTCTATATGAATCTTTTTTTTATACCAAAATTCACCTAAAGGAGAAAAAAATATGTCGTTTATTGTCATCGAAGGACTTGATGGAAGTGGTAAAACCACTTTTATCAAAGCATTTCAAAAAATTTTAACTAAGAATAAATTAAATTTTAAACAATATCAAGGATTAGGCAGCAGTCAATTAGGACACGAAATCAGAAAAATATTTTTACAATCTGATTTAATTCATCAAGATACTCGATTCTTTTTAAGCATCGCCAATATGGCACAAACTTTTGAAGAACTCATCAAACCAGACTTAATCAACAAAGAAATTGTCATTTTAGACCGTTGGTTAGCATCTACTTACGCCTACCAACTATATCCATTTCAAGAACAAACTTTAATTTTAGAATCAATTTTTAAGACCGTATTAACTCAATTATTCACTCCATGTGATTTACTAGTTTATTTAGACATTGATCCCAAAATTGGAATTGAACGTAAAAAGAAACAAGCCCATCATAAACTCGACGTCATCGAACAAAAACCTTTATTGTATTTTAACCAAGTAAAAGACGGATATCACGATTATCTCAGTCACATTCATCAAGGTACAACTTTAATTTTATCAAGCAACGATCCAGTTGACAGCAACGCTATGAAAGTTTTTAACTTATTAAGAAAGAAAGATTTATTATGAAAAAATTTATCAAACAATCAAAAAACGGAACAATTCACACTTATTACACCAATGGAAAAATTAAAACCATTTATTTCAATAACATTATTATCCAAAAAATAAAAAGAATTTTTAAAACTAAAAAAACAACAAAAGACTTTAATTTAAAAGTCTTTTTTTATTTAAAGAAAGGAATTTTAAAATGTTAACCGATCAAGATTTCTTTAATATTCAACATTTTAATACCTAAAAATCATAATCCAAACTATTATTTTCCATGTCCTATTCACCAAGGAAAAACAATAATTGTCGTTATATTTCAAATAAAAATACTATTTGTTGTTATTCTTTTGTAAAGAAAACATACGACGATTTTGATGTTTATTCTAAAATAATTAATGAAAATAATTTTTATATTATTAAAACCAAACTATATCAACTATTCAAAACTGAAAAATTTCAACAATTCATTCAAGAATATAATCAAATTAAAGAATTTTCAACTTCTACACATTATTCAAAAAATGAAAAAAATTTAGTTGTGATGAATTCCAAATTAAACAAATAAAAATTCAACTATTTAAAAAAGTATCACCATTATTTAATCAAATTCGTGATTTCTATCACCAAAAACTAATTACAAACCCCAACAAAGAAGGATTAGAATATTTAACAAAAACACGTAAATTATCATTAGACACAATCAAAGAATTTAAATTAGGTTTTGCTCCATTAAGCGGAAAAGCACTTTCATTTCAATTGACCAATTATTTAAAAAAACACCAATTATTCAATGAAAACGATCTTCTAAAATACGGATTAATTAGACAATATCATCGAAAAGATGAAACAAGCTTTTTTCACGATTCATTTCACGGTAGTATCATCATTCCCATCGAAAACGGTAACAATAAAACTTTCCATTTTTATGAAAACCATTTTCGTAAAATTGAATATAAAACTAAATGCAAACCACCAAAATATATGTCATTACCAGATTTCAGTAACACACCAACATTCTTTTTTAGTTATCGCTTTTTTGAAGCTTTACCATTCATCAAAGTAACAAAAAAAGTTTACATTGTTGAAGGTTTCTTTGATGTCATTCAATCGTGGAATCATGGAATCAAAAACGTAATCGGTACAATTATCATTGCCAACGAAATGTCAAAAGCACAAATTAATATTTTAAAGAAAAACAATATTCAAGTCATCGTCATTCCCGACAACGACAAAAACGAAACAGGTTATAAAAAAGCTAATCTCATTTACAACCAATTAAAAGAAGAACAAATATCATGTAAATTTTGCCCTATTAAAGCACCATATAATAAAACTTGCAAAGATGTTGATGATTTGTTAAAACAACGTGGTACTGATGCTTTCTATGAATCATTCGCCTAATTCCAAAAAACCAGGCGATTTAAATCGCCCATTACAACACAAAAAACAAAAGAGAGAAACTGTAAAGGCATTAAAAAAACAAATCAAATTATAAAAAAATATCAAATTAAAAAGGAATAAAATCATGAACCAAACAAATACACAAAAATTAATAAGTTCAATTTTCACAGTTAATAAATTAAATGACACTAAACAATTAGAGAATCGTATACGTTTAATAAACAATTGTTCTTTTTCAAATAACACTGACGAAAAAAGAATTTTTGACGCTATTAAAACAATTTTTATTGCTAACAAACGACCATTTTTATTAGAAGAATTAATTCGTCATCGTAATCCTAAAACATCAATAAATTTTTACACATTATATAAATTAAATGAAATTTCAATTAATAACAACGAATTCGAAGAATTATTTAAAAAATCAATTTCATCAATTCAAACTGCTAATTTTTTAAACGATTTTAAAAAGATGTTGAAAAAATCAATATTTATAATTACAATCTTAACAAATTAAATCAATTACTTCTAAAATCATGGAATTTCAAAATAATTTCGAACAAAATGATGAAATTTCAATTAATCACGGTGCATTAAAATATTTAGAAAAAAACAAAGACGCAAAACAATGTAGACAAAACACGCAAAAACACGTTATTTAACAAACGAATATCAAAAATTTAATCAATTAATCGGTGGATTAAAAATGGAGAATTAGTCATTTATTCAGCTGATTCAGGATTTGGAAAATCAACATTCGCAATTAATTTAATGCTTCAACTTACAGAACATTCTATGAAACAATTTAAAAAACCAAAAATTGTTATGATGAACTACGAAATGGAATTTAACGATATTCTTAAACGAATTTTTGCAATTAAAAACGATAAAGATATTGATTTAACAAAAATTACTAGTGCTGATTATAATACAACACTTGAACGAATGGAATCCGAACCAACAAAAGACATTGAAGTATCGCATGAATACGAATCAATTAAAAAGTTATTAAATTAATGCAAAACTATGACATTATTATCAAATCACCTTTCTATAATGCTGACATTTCTTATTTAGAGCAATACGTTCGATTAAAAAAGAAAAAACGAAATTGATATATTAATAATCGATCATCTTCATTTAATGAAAGATGTTAATGAAAATAATTTTATTGAAAGAACTGATTCCATCGTTTGGAAGTTGAAAATGCTAGCTTTATCGTTAGATATTCCAATAATTTTATTAGCACAATTCAACAAAGAATCATCAAAGACAACTGAAAAAATATGCACTCAATGAAAGGTTCCGCAGGATCCCACAACATGCAAACGTTGTTTTCACATTAACTAAAAAACCGATACCTAAAGAAGAAGAAAATAAAAATGAACCTGAACCAGACATTATGGACGTAGTTTTAACAATCCATAAGAATCGTCAAGGTAAAACTGGTATCATTAATTTCGAATTTGATAAACCACATCAAAGATTCATTGAAAATGAATAATTTTATTAATTGAAAAAAAATAAAAAAAATTTTAAAATTTGCATTTTAAACAAAAGTAATATTAAACTACTACTCAGTTAAAAAATACAAAAAATAAAAACAAATAATACGGATTTAATCTTAAAAAACGTATTTTAATAAAATGTGGATAAAAAACCTATTTTTCCGTATTTTAAAATTATTTTTAAAATTTGTATTTTTAAGTTGAGATAAAATAAACTTTTTAAACCAATTTTTAAAGTATGATTTTTCATACTTTTTTTTATACTATTTTAAAAAAAACAAAATTCATTAATAAGGAGAAAAAAACAATGAATACAAACTATAAAACTTTACAAATAATTCAAAAAGATAATTTCTTTGAAGAATTTAATGATTTTTTTACAAAAAAAAATAATTATCAAATTTATGTTGTTGTAATAGATAACATAAAAAAGTATGATAAAATTGATTTTTATTGTGATGATTCTAAAAAAGAAATTTATTTTGAACTATCAACAACAAGATTTAAGTTATTTTCAAATCATAAATTATTTAAAAATAGAATTAATCAAAAATCACAAAATTGTTATCAAATTTTAACACAACAACCATCTACAACAACAAAAACCAATATTTCAACAATTGATAAATTAAAGGTAGAATTAGAAAGAATTCAACCAGATTTACTATCACAAATTCGTGTAAAAGAAAATAAACCACAATATAAAAATATTACTTTTAAACTTTATGATTTGGATATTTGGTCTCCGATTGAATTAAAAAATTCAGTTAAAGAATTATTGAAAAATTTACAATCAAACAATCAAGAACAATCAACAATAATACAAGTTAACAATAATAACGAAGATAACAAACCTGAATTACCAAAAGTAGAAACAATTGCAACATATCCAATTTTTCAAAAAAATTATACAAATTTAGATAAAGATAGAATTAAAGAAGTATTGAAAAAAATTCCAATTGGAAAATTAACTAGTTTAGAATTGCGTGAACTTAAACTTAATACAAAAGATGGTTTTGATAAGTTAATTAAAACTAATTTTAAAATTGTTAGAAAAAAACCAATTTTATTTTATCAAGAAGCTGATTTATCAATTATTAATCAATTTTTAAGAAAATCAAAACAAGATGGTTATAAAGTTAAATATTGTCGAGAAGATAGAAAAAAAATTGTTTATAATGGTATTAAAATTAATTTATCAAACGATCATAATCATAAAATAATTCAAAATAATATTGAATATTATATTAATTTTGATGGCAAAATATATTATTATTTAGTATTAATTGATAATAATAATCCAAAAAATAATAAAAGATTAGTTATTAATTACAATAACGATTTATCAAAAATACAAAAAGAAAAAATACAACAGACTTATCAAAAGTTAGAAAACGAAAATATTGAAAACAAATTTAACAAAATGTACGATTTATTAATAAAATTTATTAATTTTATTTAATATTATTCAAGATTATATATATATAACAATACTATAAAACATATAGTAATCTATAATAACCTATAACGGCTACTATAAGAACTATAATCTGTGTGTTGTTTTATTTGGAAGCATACACAGATTAATATGCTCTATATTTATATTTTATATTAATAACTATGCTAATAGTTATATTTATATTTTACTATTTGCAATATAGTATAGTTATTAATATAAATTATAAATCAACCGAACAAGAAATAATTTTAAAAGTATTTAAATTATTAATAAAAATAAAAACAAGTTAATCTTATTAATAGATATTACTAATAAATGTTTTTAAAAATACATCTTATTAAATAAATTAAGAAAATAATAAAAATAATAAAAGAAGTTAAAATTATATAATTAATTAAATATTAAAAATAAAGTAATATTTATTAATATATTAAAGCTTATGCAGTAGTTAAATATTAGCATTTTGTATTAAAAGATTAGATAAAATTAATTATATATAATATATTATAATTAAGATTATTAAGAATTTATTATATAAAATAGAATAGACATAACGTTTCAGGAGAAACAATGAAGAATAATCATTTAATATACAAAATGAATAAAATAAATAAATTTAAAAATAAAAAAACATAAAAATAAAAATAAAAGAAACGAATATAAATAATTTGTTTCGATTTTTTTGCATTTTTCAATTTTGTAATTTATTTTTTTAATTCTTTTTTAACAATCAAAAATAATACATTTAAGTACCAAAATCGATTAAATTATGCATTTCAAATCAAAAGCAATATTATAATACTCTCAATTCGATTTTAAAAATATTATTTTTTAATATTCACGATTTTAATTTAACCTTTTTTAAATTCATATTATAATGAATACAAATAATAAAAATAAGGAAAATAACAATGTTAAATTCTATCAACGAAATCGAGAATACTTTTCAAATTATCCAAAATTTAAAATTAAAAAATAACGTTCCAATTTATAAATCAATCAAATCATTAAAACTTAATCAACGAAAATATTATTATTCAATCAATCACAAAAAACAAAACATCATTAACAAACAAAATAAAATAAAGACAATAACAAAAAGAATTAAAACCATTTGTCAAGAAACAAATTATCGTTATGGAATTCGAAAAGTCAAATATATTTATTTTATAAAATACCAAAAAATAATTTCATTTGAACTAACTAGACAAATTATGAAAACTAATCAACTAAATTGTCGAATTAAAAGATACAATAAAAAACGTAAACGGTTTTATCAACCAATAATTCAAAAAAATCTTATTCAACAAAATTTCAAAGCATTTCAACCATTTCAAAAATTATTTAGTGATATTACCGAATTTCGAATTAACAATCAAAAAATTTATTACGCAACAATCATTGATTCTTACAACAATCAAATTTTATCATCTCAATTAAGTGTCAAAAACAACACTAAATTATTAATCAAATTATTAAACAAAATCAAGAAACCTAAAAAACGAATGTGCTATTTTCATTCCGATCGTGGAGGAAATTATACTTCACATAAATTTCAAAAATTATTAATTAAAAAAAATTACATTCCATCAATGTCAAAAGCAGCTCATCCAAACGATAATGCTGTTATTGAAAACTTTTTTTCGATCATGAAAGGATATTTTAAAAAACCAACGATTTACAAATTAGAAAGATTTGCTAATTTTTATAACAACAATTGGATTTTATCAAAATTAAACAACCAATCACCGATTGAATTTTTATCTAATAACAATTTTAAAAAATAATTATAATTTTTTATAAAAAAAATAAATTTTCTTTTACCATATTATCCTAATCATTTTAACAAAATTTAAAAAAAATAAAAAAATTTTTAAAAAATAGGTAAGTTTTACTCTCTTTTTGTCGTCATATATAGTGTAGAGAAGTTTATATTTTTTTATAAAAAAAATATAGATTTAACATTATAGATTATAAAATAAAATAATTTAAAAGCAAAAAATATAGTCTTTTAATATGAATTAAAAAACATTTACATTTTTTTATAACACTGCGAAAAATATAGATTTATCATTATAAATTATAAAATAAAATAAATTAAAAGCAAAAATATAGTCTTTAAAGATGAATTAAAACATTTACAATTTTTATAACACTGCCGTACTGTTATAATTTTTTGTAAATAAATTCATTTTTAATACCGAAAAGACTAGTTAAAAAAACTAGTCTTTTTTGTTTTTAGTGAAAGGAATATTAAAAATGAATAAATTTAAACAAAGTGTATTAGAAATTGAATCATGTTATTTTGATTTATTTTTTAATCTTTTTAAAGAACTTGATGTTTTTTTATTAGAAAACAAGGAAATAAACAACGACAAAATAGAAAAAGAAATTAATAAATTAATTAAACGAATCAAATATTTATTATTTTGTAAAGTAATTGATTTTAAATTTCCATTTCCATTAGAAAAAGAAGATTTATTATTAGTAACTTATCAAATTTTAGTAGAAAAAAGTGAAAAAATTCAATTAAAAATTCAAAATTTTGGAGAACAAGATTTTATTAATGCTTTTATAATTAAAATAATTAAATATCATTTTTTATATTTATTAAAATTTCGAAAACTTCACGACAAAAGATTTATTGATGTTACAAAAATAAATCAAAAAGCTGAATTATCAAATTTTGATGTATTAGACAATCTAATTATACGTAATACAAACGAAACTAAATTTGGTGACGAATATTATCATCAAGAATGTGAAATGAATTTATTAAATAACATTATTAAACGTGAATTAACAAAAACAGAATTAAAAATTTTTCAAACAATTTATCAATTACAAAATAATTTTAAAGAAATAAAACAATTTAATTCTTTATCAAATGAAGAAGTTGCTGAAAAATTGAATACAATAACAATTTTTATTAAAAACAAAAAAACAAAAATCCACAACAAAATAAAATTTGCTAAAAAAAGACGTCGATTTGTTGATTTACTGACTATCGCTAAGATTACAAATAGAAATTTCTTAAAAACATTAAAATGTTGTCAACTTAAAGAAGAACAACCACAAAAAACATATTATTCGGATGATAAAAACGTTCTTTATTACAGTGAATTTGATAAAAAATTAGTTTTTCAATTGATTAAAAACAAAAATAATCAATATGAATTAAATAAATTATATTTTGTTGAAATTAATTACATTGAAAAAGAAAAAAACAATTAAATAGAAAGGAATAAAACTTATGAAAGAACAAAAAAATAATAAATTAATTGACGAAAAAACAAAAAACCAAACAAAACCAAAATTTGCTTTTTTATTATCACCAATTTGGTTATTGGATATAAATTTATTTTTTAGCATTAATAATTTGATTGCATTACTTTTTGATTTTGAATTAGGAAATTTAACAATGTCATTACAATTATTTCAAAATTTTTTTTATTACATATTTATGGATTAATAGAAAAAAACAAAAATAAATTGAACTACACTGAAAAAAAACTATGACCTTGTTAAAATGGTCATTAAACTAACACAACTTGGTAAGTTGTAAAATTAATATAATAAAAGATTGTCGTGTATATTATTACCAAATTTTAAGTACGTTTATTATAAAAAAAGACCTGAAAGTTAATCGCTGTCCAGGTCCGCAGTGTTTCAAAAATATGTAAATGTTTTTTTAACTATGTATATTTTTAAAACCTCGTTTA
>NZ_JAHRHX020000119.1:0-1157 GCF_020312115.2 Candidatus Phytoplasma sp. AldY-WA1 | reverse complement strand
GCAAAAATAGATAAATTAGAAAACCGTTTATCTGTCGTTGAATTAAAAAATATTGGTAGTACATTAACAAGTCAAACACCATCAAACACTAATAAAGAATCATTCCCAAAAACTGACTTAATGAAAATGCCATCATTTGATAAATTAATCGGGTTCAAAGAAGAACGCGAAGCCGCAGATCGTTTTTTAACTTTTTTAAAGAGTATCGGGAGCCTTCCAAATATTGGAGAAGTTAAAGTTCCAACAGGCATTCTATTACACGGAGTAGCTGGTACTGGTAAAACGACTTTCGCCCAAGCATTAGCAAAAGAAGTAAAATTGCCATTCTTTAACACATCAGCATCTCGATTTTCAAAAGGAACAGTCGGTGAAGCGCCACAAATGGTTCGTGATTTATTCGCTACCGCAAGAAAAGAAGCACAAAATTCAGGCGGAGCCATCATTTTCATCGATGAATGTGAAGAAGTTTTCAAAGACTTAACTGATAATCAATCTAAAACTACTGCCGACACCGTGAATATCATTAATGAATTCAAAGCTCAAATGACAAGCGTTGATAACGATCCTAAAAAACCAGTTTTCTTAATGGCAGCAACTAACCACGTCAACAAAATCGACGAAGCCATCAAATCAAGATTTAGTTACATGATTGAAATCAAACCAGGCAATTTTGAAGAACGTAAACAAATGTTCGAATTCTTAATTAACAAACGTAAAAACCCATACAGCCCTGAAGCCAAAGATTACTTATTAAACGTTGTTAATAGAGCATTAGACGAATTACCACCTTACAAACGAGCAAATCGTATTTTAACTGGTATATTAGACGAAGCTGTTAGTACTCTTGTTCTAGAAAGCAACAAGACAACACCTCCACGAACTCAAATCAACATCGACGACATCAAAACCGCATACCGTTTAAGAGTAGACAAAGACACTAGATTATTAGACATTTTTGACAATCATAGAAAACAACAACAAGATAACACAAACAAACCAAAACCACAAGATGACGTAAACAAACCGAAATCACAAGACGACGCAAACAAGCCAAAATCACAAACTGACCCAAAACCGCAATCTAAATAATTTTAAACCCCATTTACGCAACCAGGGTTTTTAAAAACCCAGTTGCGCCATAACAATTTCCCAACACA
>NZ_JAHRHX020000118.1:0-1169 GCF_020312115.2 Candidatus Phytoplasma sp. AldY-WA1 | reverse complement strand
TCTACTCCGTCGATGGTTTGGAAGTCAATTCCAGCCGTTCCTGCTCCTTTATTGGTTGCCACTTTCTCAAAAGCTACATAGTAGCTTATGATATTATTGGTTAACCATTGATAAGTGCGCTTCGATATGTTCTTGCTATCTTTTGATTTCGTCTCAATTCTGTTTAAATGCGTAGTTAGTTTTGAAATTTTACTTTCTTTTGATAGCATATAGCCACCGCCCTTATACGTCTTTAAACTCGAAATATTATTTCCTCCTTCGCCCTATATCATGCTTTCCATGACTTCCTGGTTGGGCGATTATCTTAACTATTCCAAATTAAGTTTTACTCCAACGACTACTATGATTCTGCTTTTTCCTTGAATCCATAAGACTTTTTATCTTCTTATGTTTAGGTTTTAACCTTGATTTTTAGGAAGATCCAAGTTACTCTTATTAACTACGTGAAATCTTTAGGGACGCTGACCTTGGCATTAACTTATGAGTTTGTACCTCTTAAGGTAGGTAAATACCGTTTAGCTAGGTGAGTTAAGATGTTAGTATTTAAACCAGAAAAGGATTATTTTCCCTTCAATAATATAAATAATCTAGATACATAATTATTTATTTCCATCCTACAAGTCATTTCAGTTCCTTTTAACTTGGTTTGCACATTACTCTACTTATTTGCATTTAGGTCCGTTTCAGGACTTCTCCTTGGAATTCTTTCTTCTCGCGAAATCCTCTTGGTTATGAACTTCACCTCAATTCGCTTTTATTCTTTACTGTAATCTATCATTCTTTCGTTTGATAAACCAAGAATATGAAGTATGTGATTATCACACATTGCGATTCGTTAATTCGCTGTTAATAAAGCCTCTTTGGCGCCCAATCTAGGTGCATGAATACTTTTTTTATTGATAATGCTTTTAACACTGTTTTTTTTATTAATAATAAAAATAAATCCGTTTTGTTTTTTTCATTAGGATTACAAAAACAATTTTTAAGATTTTTTTGTATTTCTTGTTCTAGTTTTTATTCTTGTTTTTTAAAATCTAAATTTTTCATATTTCATTTTCTTTTTTTTGGTTAACAAAAAAGTTGAAATTGTTTTAATAAAATAAAAAAAGTTTAACTTATTCAGTTAAAATTAGTTAATATTTTAAATTAAATTATTGTTGATGGAATTG
>NZ_JAHRHX020000025.1:0-11026 GCF_020312115.2 Candidatus Phytoplasma sp. AldY-WA1 | reverse complement strand
TTTGATCATTTTCAAAATAATTAATTAAACCTTTTCCTATCAAATTAAAAGAAAAGATAGTTAAAAAAATAATAACAAAAGGACCATAAAATAAATGAGGATATCTCAGAATATAACTTTTAGAAGAATATAAAATATTACCCCATTCAGCCTTAGTCCTATTCAAACCTAAACCGATAAAACCAAATCCTGAAATAACTAAAATAACACTAGACATATTTAATATCATTTTAGTTATTAAATTACTTAAAAGATTTGGTAAAATATGTTTTTGAATAATTCGAATATCATTCGAACCTAAAGCTTTAGAAGCTTTAATAAAATCTTTTTGTTTAATTGTTAAAGTATTAGCTCTTATAATACGTATATATTCAGGAATATATAAAACACATAATACAATAACAAGAGTTGTTACAGTTTTCTCCTTAAAACATAACATAATTAAAATAGCTAATATAATATCAGGGAAAATAGTTAATAAATCACATATAAAAATAATTATATTGTCAAAAAAACCTCTAAAATAACCAGCTATGATTCCTAATAAACAACCTATCAAACTACTTATAATGATTGTTATAAAACTTATTTGTAAAGAAATTTTAGTTCCTTCTAAAACACGACTAAATATATCATAACCTGTCCCATCAGTTCCCATCCAATGTTTACAACTATAACTTTGTAATCTTTTGTTACCTGAAGAAACATAAGGATCTGGAAAAAATTGAGAACGAAATAAAACAAAAAAAGATAAAATAGTTAAAAATAAAAGACCAAATAAAATATTTTTATCTTTTAAAATTTTGATTTTTTGTTTAAAAGAATTGGTTAAACAATTTATATTTTTCATTATTAATTTTAAAATTTTCTTTCTTTCTAATTTTTTTGTCGTAAGATATTTTTATTTTTTTGGATTTATTTTAGGATTTAACCAAAAATAAACCGAATCTAACAATAAATTAAAAATAGAAATAAAAATAGCTAATAAAATAATACAACATTGAATAATAGGGTAATCTCTGTCTTCAAAAGCTTTAATTGTTAATTGTCCTATACCATATAAATCAAATACAAATTCTGTAATTACAGCTCCACCAATTAAAGAGACGAACATCAAACCGATATTAGCCAATATAGGAATTAAAGCATTTTTTAAAGCATGTTTAAAAACGACTTTTCCTGTTGGCAATCCTTTAGCGTAAGCTGTTATAATATAAGGTTGTTTTAACGATTCAATCATATTATTATTGGTTATTTTAAATATACGACCACTAACAATTAAAGATAAAGTTAAAATAGCTAAAAAATAAGAACCTGATATTGTAAATAATTTTATGCCATAATCTAAATATAAGCGATAAGCTAAATAATATTGCAAAATAAAACCGATAATAAAACTAGGAGTTGATGATAAAAAAAGAAAAATAAATTCTAATAAAAAATTTTTTTTAGTATTTTGCCATAAAGCGGACAAAGATCCGAAAAAAATACCTATTATAGAACCAAAAATACAACTGGAAATAGTTAATAATAAAGTTGTTTTAAAACCTTTCCAAAAAAATTCTAATGCTTTAGTTTTATATTGATAAGAATTACCGAAATCAAATTTTAATACTTTTTTTAAATATATTTTTAATTGTTCGCTTAAACTTTCGTCTAATCCTAATTCTTTTTCTAAAATTTGTCTTTGTTCTGGTGTAGGTCCTTTTTGGCCAAAAGCTGCTGTAACCGGATCTCCTATTAATCGAACAAGAAAAAAACTTGTTAATATAACAGTTATCAAAATTAATAAAACATATAAAGTTTTTTTATAAATAAAATTTACTAAAGACATGCATATATTTTCTCTTTTCTAAAAATATTTTTTTATTTATTTAGATAATGTATAAATTATATTTTGATTATTTTCTAAATTTTGTTTTTAAAAAATCATTTAACAAAGATTTAGTATAATCATGTTTAGGTTTGGTCAAAATTTCTTGGATAGAGCCTTTTTCAACAATTTCTCCTTTATACATAACTATAACATCGTCAACGATTTGAGATATAACTCCTAAATCATGAGTAATAAATAAAATAGATGTTTTAATTTCTTTTTTTAAATTATTGATTAAATTCAAAATTTCTTGTTGAATAATAACATCTAAAGCTGTAGTTGGCTCGTCAGCGATCAAAAGTTTTGGTTCGCATATTAAAGCCATCGAGATCATTATTCTTTGACACATTCCTCCTGATAATTGATGAGGATAAGAATTCATAACTCTAGGAATATCATTGATTTGAACTTTATTTAAAATTTCAAAAATTTTTTTTTCGCCCTCTTGATTGCTAATTTTTTTATGTAATTTTAAACTTTCCATAATTTGGTCTTTTATTTTAAAAACAGGATTTAAACTAGACATAGCATCCTGAAAAATCATAGCTATTTCGCTTCCGCGAATTTTTTCCATTTGTTTTTGGTTATATTTAGAAATTTCTTCTCCATTAAAAAAAATTTTACCTTTATAATGTACTTTAGAATTATTATTTAATAATTTTAAAATGGAAATAGCTGTTTGACTTTTTCCACTTCCTGATTCTCCTACTATACCTAAAGTTTTTCCTTTTTTTAATTCAAAAGAAATTCCTTTAACTGCTTTTACTAATCCTTTTGGAGTTTCGAAATAAGTATGTAAATTTTCAATTTTTAATAGACTCATTTGGGTTTCTCTTTATTTTAATTCTTTTTTAAAGTACATCTTATAAAATGTTGAGGTTCGATTTCAAACCAATCTAAATCTTTTTGATTTTGATGAAATAAAAATTCAAAATCTGGAGTTTGATAAAAAATTTTATGTTCTGTTTTTTCTTTAACATTTACTTGAGGAATGGCGTTTAAAATTTGTTTTGTATAAGGATGACAAGGATTTTTTAAAATTTTTTCTTTAGGGGCTAATTCTACTATATTTCCTAAATTCATTACACATATTCGATCACTTAAATAGCTAGCTACTCCTAAATCATGAGTAATAAATAAAAGAGTTAATTGAAAATCTTTTTTTAAATCATTCAAAAGTTCAAGAATTTTAACTTGTGTTGAAACATCTAACGCTGAAACAATCTCATCACAAACAATAAATTTAGGTTCGATAATTAATGTTCTAGCGATAGCTATTCTTTGTCTTTGTCCTCCTGATAATTGGGTTGGGTAACGGTGATAAAGAGATTTATCAATTTGACATTTACTCATCATATCTAAAATTTTTTGTTTATATAAAGGGTCTCTTTTATTTTTAACCATTTTATGAATTAGAAGTCCTTCACCAATGATATCAGAAATTCTTAACAAAGTATTTAAGGATGAAAAAGGATCTTGAAAAATAATTTGAAGATCTTTTCTTAATAAACGTTTTTGTTTATTATTTAATTTCGTTAAATCAATTTGGTTTGTTGAATCTTGATGATAAAAAACATTTCCTGAAGTAGGTTTTTGAAGTTGTAAAATTAATTGTCCTAAGGTTGATTTTCCTGAACCAGAACTTCCTACTAAAGATAAAGTTTCTCCTTTAAAGATTGACAAATCAATATTTTGATTAGCTTTTAAAAATTGAGCTTTTTGAAAGATTTTTTTTTGAATTAAAAAATCTTTTGATAAATTTTGGACATCAATTATAACTTGTTTATTAATTTTTTACACCTATCCCTTTCTATTTTTACATAATTTTTTATAATCTTTTTGATATTTTGATACTATAATATTTTTTGTATTCTTGTTAATTGTATTTTTGTTTTATTTATAATTTTTAATAAAGCTTAAAATTTTTATAATAATTTGAAGAATCTAAAATATTAAGTAAAAAATATCAAATAGAATATTAAAATTATTATACTAAAAAATTACTGCTTATTAATAATAAAAAAATTTAATTATGTTTTTAAACAATATTTAAGATCATAAAAAAAATATAAATATATAATTAATTAAAAAATAATAATATTTATTAATAAAAAACTAATAAAAATATATATTATTATAATTTAAAAAAATTATTTTATTTAATTTTTGAAATTTTTTCAAAATATTTTTTTATTAAACGAAAATATATTTATACAAAAACAAAAAAAGATTAACCAACAACAAGTTAATTTTTATATTAAAATTTTTTAAATAATTTAATATAGATTAAGTTTAATATAAATAATATTTTAAAGTTGTTTCGGAAATTTATTTTAAAATTTTAAAAATTTCGTATTTTATGAAAAAATTATCCCTATACTATATATAAAGTAAAAAAAGTTAAAAAGTTTCCTATAAAATAAAAAAAATTATTTTTTTATTTAATATTTGAAATTTGTAGAAATAATTTATTATTTTTTTAATTTGGTTTTTTATTTTTTGCATAAAAAAAACACTTAATTAATGAGTATTTTGGTTATAATTAGTATTGGTTGTATAAGGTTTATTTTTTATGTTATGATATAAATTATTTTGTTTATTAGTATAAATAACAAAAAAATAGATTGGTAAAGAAAAAAAGACATTAGTTGATAAGTTCTTTTGTTTTAATTATTTGTTTTTTGATTTTTCTTTTTATTATTTTATTTTTTTGTTTCTTTCGTTATTTTTAGTATTATAAAAATCATAACATGCTAAATATATTTTGTATTTTCTTTTTCTTTGTTCGTCTGTATATTCGATAAACCATTGATTAGATTCTTCTTCAAAAATTTTACATTTTTCGTTTTTTGATTCTGTTTTAAGCCATTTATAAATTTTTTTATTAATATCTTCATAATTTTGATTATTTTTATTTATAAAAATAATTGAAGATTCACTTTGCCAATTCAAATATTCAAATAATTGATTAAATGTTTTTTGTATTTGTTTTTCCCCGTTCCATATTTTGAATTCGGAAATATAATTTAATTCTTCATTTAATTTAATATAAATATCGCATTTTCCGTTACTATTCAAAGTTTCGGAAGTAGGGTTATATTCTTGTTTTAAAATAAGTTTTAAACCTATTAAAACAATATCACGAAAACCATTTTCATTTAAATCTGTTAAATTACTAATACATGAGGGCGCACTGTTATAATTTTTTGTAAATAAATTCATTTTTAAAACCGAAAAGACTAGTTTAAAACAACTAGTCTTTTTTTTGTTTTTAGTGAAACGAGGTTTTAAAAATGAATTTATTTACAAAAAATTATAACAGTGCGGTATACTACTACAAATTTTATCGATATTATAATTAATTTTAAATACTAAATCTTCTACCATAATTATTTAGGGAATGTTTATTTGATGTTTCAGCTTTATAATTTTTAGTACAGCACGAATCAAAGAAGTCAATATAAAAATATTAACCCTATATAATTAAAATTTAAGGAATAAAAATTAAGGAGATTTAATTAATGTTTAAATTACAAAATCAATTGAAAATAATGAGTATTTGTTTATTTTGTTTTTAGATTTTTATTTATAATTAATAATAACTGCTATGGCTATGAAAACAAAACTCTTATATAAATAAAAATCAAAAGATATAAATAATGAATTATTTAATTCTGTTAACAAACAAAAAGAATTAGAGGATAAAATTCACTGTTTTAGACCAAAAGAAAATTAAATAGTTCATGAAATAAATGAGGTTTTAAAATTAGAAATAGAGTATCATAAACTTAAATCAAAAATATCAGAAATTTACAAAAATAATTCTAAATGTCAAAAGTGAACTTTAATTTAAAACCATTAATTAAAAATTATAGAAAATACTCTTATCGATTTTTATTAATATAAAATAATACATTATTAATTTAGAAGAGACCCACATCGTCTTTTTTTAGTTCATAACGAAAGGGAAGTTCCGATCAATGTTAATTAAAAAAACTTTTCATTTTTACCTATTAATCTCTAGCTTTTTTAATAATTACCTTTACTTTTAATCATTTTTGATAACAAGCCATTATTTAATCCAATTTTATCTTTTTAACTTTAAAATTAAGTATACATCAACTAAAAAGAATGTGGTCAAATCTTATCATTATTTAACCACTAATAAATAAAATAATCATGTGATATCTCTTAATACTATAATCAATCTAAATAATGGGTCTAATATTATATAGTTATATAGTAGTTATTTACTTATCAAAATCAATGGTTAAATTTAGTTTATTAATAATCATTTTTTTATTATTGCATTTTATTTTCTATGTCTAATTGATTTTATCCTTAAATGTTGTTAATGTATTCTTTTTTTTATTTATTATTGTAGTAAAATATCTTTTATTATTATTCAAAAAAATTTTTAAGAAGGAATAATCATTATAAATCAAAAAACTTAAATCAACGTACAAAAATTATGGTATCAACATCGACAAAAATACATCAACGCTTCCGAAATAGCATCCATTACTGGTTTAGACCCTTTTCGTCTTAGAACAATTAGTTCATGATAAACTCGGTACGCTTACTTACGGCTAATCAAATATACTTTACTATTGGTCAAAAGTTAGAACTGATCGCGCGTCAGTTTTTCGTTCAAAAAACTAATTTTAACTTTTTGAAGATGCGATTTTTGTGGATGATGATTACCAACAATTTTCCCGCTTCTTAGATGGTTATCATCGAAAAACTAATACGTTATTAGAAAATTAATGTCCTTATGTTGATATCAATAAAAAGTATCTTCTGCTTAATAATTTTTAACTCATCCTCATCTTGAAAATATTCCTAAATACCGATAATACCCAAGTTCAGTGTCAACTCTATTGTTCTCAAGCTCAATTCGCTATTTCCTAGTTTTTTTAATGACCAAAACTATCATGTTGTTCGTATTTATAAAGATAAAACCTTTTATTCCTAAAATGATTTGTTGGGATAGTAAAAATACTTAGAACTTTTTAACTAAAGCCCAACAAGAACTCCAAAGAACGATCATTTAAAACAATTAAGTAAATCAAATAATTACTCACACTTAAAGACCTTCAAATTGAAGGTCTTTTATACTAAAATTTAGAATAAAATAAATAATTTAACTAACTTAACTATTTTTTAATTTTTACTAATAATATGTTCTAAATTCAAGAATAATGTATTAAACCACATTTAAATACTAATAAAATCATTTTTAATCGATAATGTTTAAGTTTTTTACTTTGTCTTATTTGTCTTATCTTATTAGATGTGTCGTTGTGAAACTAGTTCTTTAGCTTATTTTCATCAAGTAGAAGAACGCACTGCGTTGTTTCAAAATTGTAAATAATTATTTACTAAAAGACTAGCTAAACGAACTAAAGTCTTTTTTTTTGTTTTTAGTCAAAAGAATTTTTAAAATTAGTAATTTAGGGTAGCGTTTATTCAAAATTAAATCATTTTTATTTGAATTATTTTTATTATTATTAATATTATTTTTCTTACTATAAAGCGAAAAATATAAAATAACTTTAAATTGTAATAATTAAAAATTTATTATAAGTAAGATATGCTTTTTTATAAAGATTATTTGACATTATAAAAACGACCTGATACCTTATAAACAAAAACTGAATGTAAAATTGTTTTTTTTTTTTTGTCTATAATTACAATTAGTTATTAATTATCAACTAATTAATAGTCGTATCGTAGTGTTATAAAAATTGTAAATGTTTTTGAACTATGCATATTTTTAAAATTTTGACAAAATAAAGACTAGTTTGTTTTAGTCTAGTCTTTTCTGGTATTAAAGCTGAATTATTTATAAAAATTTATAACAGTGTTGATGCTATTAAAAAGGAATACAAATATATGACAAAATTAAAAATTATAATAATATAAAAGGTGGTGAACAAGATTTGTCTAAATGAAACATAAAAAATCCTTTACTAAGATCTTAACAAACATTAAACAAGCAAAAACAGGAGCAAAAGGAATTGATTTTAGTTGATTTAGTTCGAAAAATAGCCATTCAAGTTAAAAACAAAGACACAAAAAATTACTACGCCTTCTTTATGTACTTTTTAGAAATTTTAGATAAACCATAATGGCTGGATGGTGGTATTTTTGCCACTTTGGCATAGGCTCTTTAACGGATGAAGCTGAAAAATTAAAGAAAAACGTACATATTTTTAATAATGTTGTTATTAATGTGTAATTATCTAATTTAAATAATCACAAACTACGTGATTATCAAAAGAAGCTGTCACAGAAGCAACGGAACATTATAAAATAATCGTGGATTATTAGAAATGGTTTGTGGTACTGGGAAAACTTTTTGTTTCCTAAACATATTATGAAATCATTATTACCAGACGGAGGTATTGTTTTTTATTTTTTCCTTTGGATTAATTTATTAGAACAAAGCGCTCTTTTATTTTAATGACTTGATATTTTAATTATTCTTATTTTGTAGTCAAGAAGACAAAATTAAAAAGCCGAACAAGAAGATCTTTTTACAACTGATATAATGTATTTGAGTGATTTTTTAGATAATCCTCTTAATCTGTGATATTAAAAATTATAAATATATTGGTGTTTGCCTATCAATCCATGATGATTGGCAGATAGTCAAAAAGGATTTTTACCTGAAGATTTAATTATTTGTGATGAAGCTCATCATATGACTTATCAATCCAAAAATAAATGCAAAGAAAAATTTATTTCAAAATTTACACGAAAAATATAAAAACCAAAAAGCTTTGTTTATGACTGCTACTGTTAAAATTTTGTCACAACAAAAATAAAGATGAATTCATTGATATGAGTAATAAAGACATTGGAGAGATCTTTATTCTTAGATTTATATACTGCTATCGAAAAAAAAAAATTTTATGCGATTATGACATTAATATTTCTAGATTACCAGATATCGATGAATTTAAAGAAATTGAAGAAATTGATAGAACTTAAAAAGATGAAGATAAAAATACAATGAATGAATTGATTAACATTGACAAGAGTTTACCTAAAATCAAAAGAAACAGAAGAAGAATATTTATATCGTAAAGAAAATTTTTAAACAAGCAATATTTTAAGAAGTATCTCTAAAATAGAGGTATTATTAAAAACGGCTGAAAATAATTCAGATCAAAAATTCTGTCATCATGCTTTTGTAAATAGTGCGCATTAGAAAAATCGAGCTCAAAAGTATCTTCCACTATGGAAAACATTATAAATAATTTAAAAATCGATTTAAAAGTGATACAAATGTCATTATCAAAACTGATTATATTGCAGGATCACTGATGCCTTGTGAAAGAAAAGAGAAATTAGATAAATTAATTGGTGAAAATTATTTGTATTATGAATTAATGTTGTTTACTGGAAGGGTAGATATTCCGGTTGTAATACTGTTGTTTTTTTGATCCTAAAAATTCTACTTTAGAAATTATTCAAGTTTATAGGACGTATTTTTAAGAAAAGATCCTTATAATCCTAATAAAAAGCAAAAATTATTTTATTTGAAAATAATGATGTGACAGTTCTTTTATGAGAAATATTTCTTTGAAAAATTATGATTTTTAAAGACTTTAAAATATATTTGGCTTGAAGTGATAGTCGTTCTCGTAATGCTACACCAGAAGAACAAAAAAGATGCAATTGAAAATAATTAAAAGCTCATCATCACAAGATGATCTACCTTTCTTTGAATACAAAAGAAAAAGAACTAAATGAAATAAAAACAAGACTAAGCAAATATTGATTTTGTATACAAATATTTGATTTCTGAAGTAGTTAAATACAATGGTTTTTCTTTGGCATACTTAGTTTTAGAAATTAAAAAGACTTTTAGAAACTATTAAAGATATTATTCAACAAGAAAGCAAAATGGTATTTTTGGCTTTGAAAGAAATATCATACTATTTTTAAAATTGATGAAAACAATTAGAAGATAATCAAACTGCATATATTTTATCACAATATGTTTATTTTTTATCCTATTTTTAAAAAAAAAATTTATGAAGTAGAATGTTCTTTATTTAACGAATTAGATATCCTTTTTAGAAAAATCAGGTGTTTATGAACAAATTAAAGAAACATAAAACCAACGATTAAGCTTTTTAATAAAATCCTTTAAATTTAGAAATATAAAAATATTAATGATAAATTACATATTTTTAATCAAATTTATAATGATCTTTTAAAAGAAACTGATCCTGAATTAACTTCAGAAAATTGGTATGTGGTATACTCCTTGATGGGTAGAAAAAGTAGAATTTTTATGGATCTTTTACTAAATTAGAGCTTCCAAATTAAAACCTTCAAAACCTTCAAATGAACCTTATGACGATTGATCCCGTTTTTTTTCTTGTGGCACAGCTCCTTTCAGTAGCTTATTTTATTAAAAACATATTAAAAGAAACAGGAATAATTGATAGATTTTATAACGATCATCTTCATATTCAGGAACATTTTCTTACTTTTATGATTAGTGTTTAAAATAGCTATCGCAGCTAAAAAAGATGAACCACCGAAAAATATTCATTGGGGCGATACTTTAAAAAAAGAAAGTAAAAGCTCAAATTTTATAGCAGAACAACACAGAGGAAATAAAGAATTTACTATTATTATAACTAATCCTCTTTGGAAGGTAAGCCAACAAAAGGACGAAGGAAAAACAAAAATATCGTATAGAAAAAAAGATTATCCAAATTTAGATTATGATAAACAAGAATATTGGGTTGATGATCGGATAGAAGAAACTTTTGTTCAAAAAAATGAAAAAACGAATAAACAAAGTTTATATAATATGTATCGTCGATTCGTTCGTTGGAGCTTAGACCATATTCAAAGAGGTTGGATAGCGATGGTTTTGCCTAATTCTTTTTTAACTGAAAGTGTAGAAGGATTTCGTCTTAGTTTAACTGAAGAATGTCAAAAAATTTATCTTGTAAATTTAAAAGGAGCTAAAGCAAAAGGAGCTAAAGGAAAAGGAGTACCTTTCCCTGAAAAAGAAGGTGCCAATATTTTCGAAACTGAAACTCAAGAAGGTAACACACAAGGAGTGGTTTTATTATTGTGTTTTAAAGATATAGATAATCAAAAAGAAGAATCAAAAACTTA
>NZ_JAHRHX020000024.1:0-11182 GCF_020312115.2 Candidatus Phytoplasma sp. AldY-WA1 | reverse complement strand
CATTTCAATTTAAATTGCTTTCAAAATCTAGTTTTACTAAAAATAGTTTTTCTAAAGAAATTTATAATTCAAAGATTTGTAATACTTTGATTTTAATTTATTCTAAAAAAAAGAAAGAAATTAATTCTTTTTTTTTAACTTATAATAATTTATTAATTAAAAATGTTAATCAATATAAAAATAAAAAATATTATATTTCACCAGGAATTACTTATTGTTATGACAAAAATAAAATAACATATATCAATATGTCTAAAAAAACTCAAATAATTAAACGATATTTTCTTTCAAACCAATTGAAAAAATTAGAAACAACAATTAAGAAATATCAAAAATTATTAAATAAAAAACATAAAATTAAAATTAATAATATATTATTGTTTAACAAAAAATCACACAGCTTAAACCACTTTTTTAAATACCAAAAAAACAAAACTACATTCAAACAGCTGATTTTTTAAAAAATCAGCTGTTTCAATTTCCAACCAAACACAGCAGCAACAAACAAAAGACTACGCAAAGGCAACAGTAAAACAAAGACAAACGCAAAGGCAACAAAAAAACAATATATAAACAAAAAGAAAGGAACAAAAAATGACTATAGTATTAAATTGGGTATTAACTATCTTGACAATAATTGGAACGATAATTTCATTTAAATTTTTTACTAATAATTTAAAATTTGAAATTAATCTTTTAAATGATAAAATAGATAAACGTTTTAATTATTCAAATAACAAAATAGATAGACATTTTCATTGTTTAAATAATAAAATAGATAAATGTGAAAATAAATTAAATGATATCAATAAAAATTTAGAATTATTAAAAAAAGAAATGTCATCCCATCAAGAAAGATTAGACAAAATTATAAAATCAAAACAAGAAACAAAAGACAAACTTTTATAATCTTTAAATTTAATTTATTTTAAAAATATGTTATATTAATAATATAATTAAAAAAACATACATAATACAAAAAAACTGAAAGGAAAACAAAAAAAATGAATATAGATTTAAATTGGTTATTAAATGTTTCTACAGCAATAGGAATAATATTTTCGTCGTTTTATTTCGCTAATAGCTTAAAAAAAGACTTAAAATCTGATTTTAATGATTTAAAAACTGATTTTAATCGTTTAAACGATAAAATAGATAAACATGTCGATCGTTTAAATAATAAAATAGATATACATGATAATAAATTAAACAATATTGATAAAAATTGTGAATTATTAAAAAAAGATATATCGTATTATCAAGAAAGATTAAACAAAATTGAAAAAACAGATCAAGAACTAAAAGACACAATAATAGGAACATTTAAAAAAATGGACAAATTAATAGATAATAATAACAAAAAACATAATTTGTCATCAAATATAAATAAAAAATAATTTTTAATAAAATAAACAAACCCAAGACTCTCATTTTTGAGAGTCTTTTTTTATACCTAAATTTTCATTAAAAGGAGAAAAATACAATGAAAAAAAACAATCATCTAAAAGGAACAAAACCAATCACGACAAAAAATCAAATCAACATTTTTGATGTTGCTAATTATATTATTGATAAATGCGATGATATTAGTAACCTTAAATTACAAAAATTAATGTTTTATATTTATGCTCATTATTTAGTAAAAAATAATCAAACTTTATTTACTAATTCGGCTGAAAAACAAATCGAGGCTTGGCCCTATGGACCTGTTTTTCCATATTTATTTTTTGAATTTCGAACATATGGTTTGAATGATTTAAAAGAAACACCATCAGGAAATAAAAATAAAATAACATCGGCAAATTGCCAAACAATAATTGATTATATTTTAGAAAAATATGGTAATTTTGGAGCTTGGGAATTAGCAGAAAAAACACATTCTGAAGATTCTTGGTCCGACGTATATGATAGTGATGTTGAAGATTATAGTCGTCAACTCATTACAGATAATGCTATTTATCAATATTATAATTATTATAATTTATAATTTATTTTAATTAATATTAAAAACAAAGGAGTTAATTTAAATATGAAAAATAATTTAGATATAAAAAAAGACATTAAAAAAAATCAAATCAACGTCTTTGATTTTGCTAATTATTTAATTGAAAAAGCACATCAAGAAAATCAAGAAATAAATAATACCAGATTACAAAAGTTATTATATTATGCACAAGCTTATTATTTAGTGAATAATAATAAACAACCTTTATTTGAAGAACCTATTGAAGCTTGGGATTATGGCCCTGTTATACCAGATTTATACTTTGAATTTAGAAAATTTATTTTTAATAAAATAGTTAAATCATCAAAAGCAACTAATAATCAACTTTCAATAAAACAAAAAGAAGCATTAGATTTTGTATTTTATAAATATAAAAACAAAAGTACTAATGAACTAAGCAAACAAATACACAAAGAAGACCCATGGCAAGATAGATTTGAAAATTTTGATTTTACGTTAAATAGAATTACTAACGATGATTTATATAATTATTTTTATAAAAAAATGAAAAAATAATATAAAAAGATAAATTTTTTACAACAAAAAGAAAGAAATAAAAAAATGACTATAGCATTAAATTGGTTATTAACTAACGTAACAATAATAATAACAATAATAATTTCATCAAAATATTTCACTCATGATTTAAAATCTAATTTTAATGATTTAAAATCTAATTTAAAAACAAATTTTAATCATTTAAACGATAAAATAGATAAATATGATAATAAATTAAACAATATTAACAAAAATTTTGAATTATTAAAAAAAGAAATGTCATCCCATCAAGAAAGGCTGGACAAAATTATAAAATCAAAACAAGAAACAAAAAAAATAATAATAGAAACATTTAAAAAAATAGATAAATTAATAGACAACAATAACAACAAAAACAATATATAACACAAACAAACCCAAGACTCTCATTTTCGAGAGTCTTTTTTTACATCCAAATTTCAAAATAAAGGAAAATAAATAATGAAAAATAATTTCAAACAAATTATAAAACACATTAAAGAAATAGAAAAACAATTAAAAATCGTCAAAAAATATGTTAAATTATACAATATAAAAAATAAGAAGGAAATAAATGTGAATCAAAATATAAAAAATAATAACGAAAAAGTTAATGTTTTTGATGTTGTTAACTTTTTACTTAAACATTTTGATACTGATAAATATAAAATTACTAATATGAAAATTAATAAATTATTATATTATATTCAAGGCCATTATATTGCTAAATATAACGAACCACTTTTTTTAGAACCTATTGAAGCTTGGATGTTTGGACCTGTTATTGCTCATATTTATGGTGAATTTTTCAATTTTGTAGATAAAACAATTCCCAATAATTATATTTGTGAAGGAAAAACTGGCAACGAAATAAATCAAGAAATTCAAGAATTTATTAAAAAAATCCTTAATAATTATATTAATTTAAGCTCTTATGATTTAAGTATAAAAATTCATAACGAAAAACCTTGGAAAAACGCTTATAATCCACGCAAAAAATGGAAAAATAATATTATTACTCATCAATCTTTAAAAGATTTTTTTACAAAATAAGCACTTTATAATCTTTAAATTTGCGTTATTTTTAAAATATGTTATATTAATAATATAAAATTTTAATAACAACAAAAACAATATATAAAATAAATAAACCCAAGACTCTCATTTTTGAGAGTCTTTTTTTTTATACCTAAATTTTCATTAAAAGGAGAAAAATATAATGAAAAAAATAATCATTAATATGAAAGAACCAAATTTAGAAAACATTCTATTTACTATAGTAGAGTATATTATTAAAAAATCCGACAATAACTAATTTAAAATTACAAAAACTTTTATATTATATATTCACGCTCATTATTTAGTAAAAAAATAAAAAGATTCAGCAAAGAACTTTTTCTAATTCTATTCATGCTTGGTTATGGTCCAGTTTTCCCTAATTTATATTTTAAATTAATGCACGATATGGTGATAACCCTGTTAAATTAATCAAAGAAAACGAATTTACATCTATTGATTTAACAAAAGAACAAATAGAATCAATTGAATATATTTTAAATAAATATGGTAATATGAAACCTGTTGAACTTACAAATAAAACACACCGAGAAGAACCTTGGATCAATAATTTTAAAGATGATTTTTTTGATCCAAGCGATAATATTATTTCAGAAAAAGATATTTTTGAATATTATACTAAAAACCCTTCAAAATTATAATTTTTTTTATTTTTAAAACCAAACAAAAGCACAAAAAATAACTAAAAGAACTAATTAAATTAGTTCTTTTTTTTATTTAAAAACAAAACCCTATACAAAAAACCAGGCGATTTGAATCGCCTATCACAACACAAAACAAAAAAAAGACAAACACAAAGGAAATTAAAAAAATAATTAAATTTAAAAAAAATAAAAAACTACAAAACACTAATTTTTATAATTTAATTTATAATTTTTATATAAATATTAAAAGAAAGAAAAGAAAAAAAATATGAACTCAAAAGAAAGAAACATTTTACTATTTATTATTATTTGTATAATTTTTATTGGAGTCGGTATTTATCTATTAAAATCAAAAAATAATCCTTCAACTATTGAAAAAAATACAGAACAAAAAACTAAATTAACTTCAACAAAAAAATCAAAAGAAATTAAAACACTACAAACAAACATAAAAACATATATAGACAAAGACGAAAGCAAAATTACTGAAGAATATAACTCAAACGAAATATTAGTTAAAAAGACAAGCTATTGGTCTAATAACATAATAATTTGGAAAATTGAAGAATACAACCCTACCAACGGTCAAAGAATTAAAACAACATTCTATCAACTCGACGGGCAAACTATTGATGCAATTGGTGAATTCAACGAAAATGAAAAATTAATTAAATTAACATTTTATCACCCTAATGGCCAAACTATCAAACAAATTAACGAATACAATGAACACGGCCAAAGAAACAAAACCACACACTACAACCCCGATGGAACAATAAAAAGCCAATATTAAAAAGACTCACTTAAAGTGAGTCTTTTTTTATTTTAACCAACAAACAAAAACAAAAAAAAAAAAAAAACAACAAAACAAAAAACTAATACAAAGGCAATTAAAAAAAACTAAATTATAAAAAAAACTAGAAACTATAAAACACTAATTTTTATAATTTAATTTATAATTTTTTATATAAATATTAAAAGAAAAAAAAGGAAAAAAATATGAATTCAAAAGAAAAAAATATTTTATTATTTATTATTATATCAATAATTTTTATTGGAATTAGTTTTTATATATTAAAATCAAACAAAACAAAAATTGATTCTTTAACTATTGAAGAAACCACACAACAAAAAATAAATCAACTCGAATTAGAATATCAAAAAATTAAACCATCGTGTAAAACAATGCATCCGTACCCCGATAACAAAACTGTTTGGTATATTCAAGAACATAATTTAAATTATCAATTAATAAAAAAAACATATTATTATCCCTATAATGAAATTATTCGAACAATTGAAGAATACAACCCCAACGGCCAAAAAACTAAAATAACAAACTATCAAAAAGATGGTAAAACTATTAATTCGATTAGTGTTAATGAATACAACCCCAACGGTCAAAAAATTAAAACAATATACTATCTAAACGACGACCAAACTATTGATTTTGTTAATGAATTTGACGAAAACGAAAAATTAGTTAAAAGTACAAACTACCAAGATAACGGCAAAATTATTGATTTTATCAACGAATACAACAAAAATGAAAAAAGGAACAAAACAACATTCTATCAACCTAACGGTCAAACTATTTTTTACATCAACGAATACAACGAAAACGAAAAATTAGTTAAAACAACATATTACCAACCCAACGGCCAAACTATTCGGAACATTGAAGAATACAACGAAAATGAAATATTAGTTAAAAACATATCTTATAAACTTAATGGAACCATTGGAAGAATCACATATTATAACCCTGATGGAACTATTAAAAAAAACTAAAAAATAAAATCTTATTAAAACAATAAAAAAACTAACATTAAAAAGACTCATTTACACGAGTCTTTTTTTTATTTTAAACAACAAAAACAAAAAAACGTACAGGCAATAAAAAAAACAAACCCCATTCAAACAGCTGATTTTTTCAAAAATCAGCTGTTTCATTATCAATCCCAACCACCCACACACAAAACAAAAAAAAAAAAAACGCAAAGGAAATTAAAAATAATTAAATTTAAAAAAATAAAAACTACAAAACACTAATTTTTATAATTTAATTTATAATTTTTATATAAATATAAAAAAGGAAAAAACAATCATGAATAATAATTCAAAAAAAAAAAATAAAACAAAGAAAATTATTATTATTTGTATTCTTATGTTTTTTTATTTAATTAGTTTATTTATTTTATTTAAAAACTAAGCAAAAACAAAATAAAATAACAAACAACAAATAGAACCAAAAGTTGTAAATTCAAATTTAATTTAAATAAAAACCAAATCAAAAAATATTTTGCCACCCTAATAGTCAAACTATTAATTACATTGAAGAATATAATGAAACAAATCCACCAATTAAAAAAACAAAATATAAGCTCGATGGTCTAACTATTGCTTTTTATCGAAGACTACAATAAAAAATAAAAACCTAATTAAACGAACAACCTACAACGACGACAAACTATTTTATGTATTGTTGAATTCAACCAAAACGGCCAAAGAATTAAAGACACATATTTATCAACCTGACGGTCAAACTATTAATTTAATCAACGAATACAATCCTACCAACGATCAAAGAATTAAAGACACTTACAACCTAACGGTCGAACTATTGAACAAATTCAAGAATATGATGAAAATGAAAGAACATTTTAAAAATAATACTTAGTAACCTTTTTAATGGAACTATCAATTATATTAAAGAATTCAACCCTATTAACAAACAAAAAATTAAAACAACATTCTACCACCTCAACGGTCAAAATATTGATTACATCGAAGAATACAATGATAACGGCGAAATAATCAACAACATACTAGCAACCTCGACGGCACAATAAAAAATAACTTAAAAAAGACTAATTTAACGAGTCTTTTTATTTTAATCGTACAAAAACCAGGCGATTTGAATCGCCTATCACAACACAAAAACAAAAAAAAAAAAAAAACGCAAAGACAATTAAAAAAAATAAACTAAATTATAAAAAAACAAAAAAATTAGAAACTACAAAACATTAATTTTTATAATTTAATTTATAATTTTAATATAAATATCAAAAGAAAGAAAAGAAAAAAAATCATGAACTCAAAACAAATAATTCTAATATCAATTATTTTTATAATTTTAATTGGTTCTAGTCGGTATTATTATAACAAATTCAAACCAACAACACCAAATTCACAAAATACGCCACAAAAACCAGCTGTAACTAACAATCAACAATTAGAAAAAAAACAAACTGAAATACAAAAACAATATGAAAATAAAAAACAAGAAATAGAATCATTACAAAATGAATCATCAGAACAAAATGAAAATAAAAAACAACAAATAGAACCGTCGCAAAATGAACCACAACCAGCTAGCACAACGCCACCAGTTGAACCGTTACAACAACAAGAACCGTCACAAAATAACCTACAAAAATCAGCTGTAACTATCAACCGACGACAAGAATTACCGCAAGATGACTCACAAAACCCAACACCAGTTAAACAACGAATCCCAGTAACATCTGAAACACTAACAACCAAACTACAAAAAAAAGTTAAAGACAGATATCAACAAGTAATTGATAACAAAATAATAACTTATTGGCCAGATTTTGTTCTACACAAACCAAGTGAACGAATTAATGAAATTCAAGAATACAACGAAAACGAAAAATTAGTTAAAAGTACATCGTACAAAGAAAATGGCAAAACTATTTGGTACATTGAAGAATACAATGAAAACAACCAAGCAATTAAAAGAATATGGTACAAATCTGATGGCCAAACTATTGAATATATTAGTTTTAATGAATATAATGGAAACAACCAAGAAATTAAAAGGACATTCTATCAACCTGACGGTCAAACAATCAAACAAATCGACGAATACAATGAAAATGGAAAAATAATTAAACAAACACAATACAGACCTGATAACCAACATATTTGGTACATCAACGAATACAACGAAAATGGTCAACATACCAAAATAACATGGTATAACCCTGATGAAACTATTGACTATATCACAGAATATAACTATAATGAAAAACTAATTAAAACAACACACTACCACCCCGATGACTATATTTGTAAAATTGAAGAATACAATGGTAACACCCGAAAAACAAAAACTACCCATTACAATCGCGACGGCACAATAAAAGAATAACATCAAAAAGACTCACTTCAGTGAGTCTTTTTTTATTTTAACCACAAAAAAACAACAAAAGAAAAAAAAGAGAGAGGGAACACGCAAAGGCATATAAATAAAAAAAAAAAAAAACGCCCAGCCCTTAAAAAAACAAAACCAAACTAACAATTATTAACAATTAAAAAGATTCATTCTATATGAATCTTTTTTTATACCAAAATTCACTTAAAGGAGAAAAAAATATGTCATTCATTGTCGGGCGCCAAAGAGGCCTTATTAACAGCGAATTAACGAATCGCAATGTGTGATAATCACATACTTCATATTCTTGGTTTATCAAACGAAAGAATGATAGATTATAGCAAAGAATAAAAGCGAATTGAGGTGAAATTCATAGCCAAGAGTATTTCGCAAGAAGAAAGAATTCCAAGGAGAAGTTCTGAAATGAACCTAAACGCAGGAAAGAAGGGCAATAATGCAACCAAGACAAAAGGAATTGAAATGACTTGTAGGATGGAAATAAATAATTAATGACGATGATTGTTTATATTATCAGAGGATAAAATCCTTATCTGGTTTTAATACTAACATCCTAACTCACCTAGCTAAACGGTATTTACCTATCTTAAGAATTAAAAACTCATAAGTTAATGCCAAGGTCAGCGTCCCTAAAGAATTCACGTAGTTAATAAGAGTAACTTGGATCTTCCTAAAAATCAAGGTTAAAACCTAAACATAAGAAGATAAAAAGTCTTATGGATTCAAGGAAAAAGCAGAATCATAGTAGTCGTTGGAGTAAAACTGAATTTGGAATAATTCAGATAATCGCCCAACCAGGAAGTCATGGAAAGCATGATATAGGGCGAAAGAGGAAATAATATTCCGAGTTTAAAGACGTAGAAGGGAGATGACTGTATGTTATCAAATGAAAGTAAAATTTCAAAACTAACTACGCATTTAAACAGAATTGAGACGAAATCAAAAGATAACAAGAACGTATCGAAGCGAACTTATCAATGGTTAACCAACAATATCATAAGCTACTATGTAGCTTTTGAAAAGGTAGCAACAAATAAAGGAGCTGGTACAACTGGAATTGACTTCCAAACCATCGACGGAGTAGATTTAAAGAAACTTCAAAAATGGAATAAGGAAATTAGAAAGGGAACATATGAACCTTCACCAGTAAAAAGAATAGAAATCCCAAAACCAAATGGCAAATTAAGACCTTTAGGCATTCCTACCATCAAGGATAGGACGGTCCAAGAGGTAATAAGAAAACAGTTGGAAGCATATTATGAACCAAAATTCTCTGAATTCAGCTATGAATTTAGACCTGGAAAATCAACCCATGATTGCTTAAAACGCTTTCAACAAAGATTTAAAGGAATTAATTGGTTTATCAAAATCGATTTAAAAGAATTTTTTGACACAGTAAATCATAAAACGCTATATGAAATCATTGACAAAGATATTTCAAAATATAAAGTCAAAAAACTAGTTGCTAAAATGGTAAAAAGTGGAGTCATGAAACAAGGACAATACATAAAAACCATGGAGGGAACACCTCAAGGAGGAATTATTTCACCTATTTTATCAAACATCGTACTAAACGAACTAGATAAATATATAGGAAACCTCCAAAAGGAACTATCCAAATTCATGAAGGTAAAAGATAATCCTGTATATAGAAAAATATGTAGGAATATTAAGAAAGCCAAAAAAGAAAAAGATAAAGAAAGAGTTAACAGACTAAAAAAAGAATTAAAAATAACTCAACATGGTGAACGCAAACCAATTCGAATCGAATATTTAAGATATGCAGATGATTTCATTATCGGGATAAGTTGTCAAAGTAAGATATTACCACATCAAATTAAGAAAATGGTAGTTGAATTTATTGAAAGAAAATTGAAATTGAAAGTTTCAAACGATAAATCAAAAATCCAAAAGACAAAAAAAGGAATTGAATTCTTAGGTTATGACTTATCGGTAAAACCAACTAAAGATAATCTTAAAAGGAAATTAACCAAATCCAGTCTAAATGGAAAACCACAACTTAAAATAGGGAAAAAATTAATTGAGAAAAAAACAAAAGAATTAGGATGGATAGATAAAAATAATAAAATTATCCACGATAAATCCTTAATATGTTTTGAGAAACTAGAAATAATAAGAACTTATAAAGCCATCATGAACGGATACATAAATTATTATAGTTATATTTCAAACATCTCTCAATTAGGCAAATGGTATTATTACGCGACATATTCTTTATTAAAAACTCTTGCTGGAAAGGATAAAAGCTCACTTGCAAAAGCGCGGAAGAGATATCAAATAGGAAAAAGTTTTGGAATTAAATATGAAACCAAAACCAAAGCCAAATGGGATACTTGGCCTCTGTTTAATTGGAACTACGTGAAAAAGTTAAGGAAATATCAAAATAAGGATATAAACTTAACAATAAACACAAATACCTACAAAGGTAGAACCAAACTAACGGATAGATTGCAAGCTGTTAAATGTGAAAACTGTCTAGTAGAAGGAGTTTCATTAGAGATTCATCATACGAAAACAGTGAGAAACAAGAATATGCAAAGTATAAGAAACAAAGAAACAAAAATATTATGTAAAACTTGTCATCAAAAAATAACAAACCAACAAATAAAATCATTTGGATGGTTTAAAAAACACAAACAAAACATTTTATCCAAAAATAAATAAATAATAAAATCGTCGAAAACTAGGAATATTATAAACGCCGTATGCTTGGAAACTTGC
>NZ_JAHRHX020000064.1:0-3530 GCF_020312115.2 Candidatus Phytoplasma sp. AldY-WA1 | reverse complement strand
TGTATTAATTGTTACGATTATAAAAATAAAAAAGTATATAAAACAGACTTTATTTAATATATTTGTTAAAGTGTATTTTATTTCCTTTCTTTGAAGGTGTTAAAAATACCATCAAAGAAAGAAAAATAATACGTCCACAACAATCAAAATAATAATTTTATTTTGAATTATTTTAATTCTTTATAGAATTTTACAATACAAAAAAATGAGATAAAATCATTTAAAATAATTGTTATTAATAATTTTATAATAAAAAAAGACCTCTAGCCTGGTCTTTTTTTTAAAAAACACAATCAAAGTTTGGTAATATGTTTATAATAATTCTTTTACAACTTATTGTTTTTGTAATAATTATTATAAAAAATAAAGATCTAAACACCTCAAAAGCTTAGATCTTTATTTTTTATAAATTATTTAGGTTTTTGTGTGTTAAATTATAAATGAAAAAGTTAATACAAATGTTCTTTTATTTTAAAATAAAAATAACGGTATAAAAAATACCATTATAATAGAAATAGTGTTTCCCCCGAGACTCTATTTTTTTTACACTTAAACGAAATATGTCATTTTATATAAATATTTTTAAAATTACTATAATTATTTTATGATAAATAGTAAATAAAAAAGACTGGGTTGCGTACAGTCTTTTTTTTGCCAAATTATATATGAAAGGGTTAAAAACGAAATATGAAAATCATTTTTAAATTTTTTAAACAGTTTATGCCGTCGTGTTTAGGACGGGTTTTTTAATCTTTTTTAATGACTTTTATGTCGTCTTTTATGTTTGGTTTTTTAATTTGTTCGTTTAAATTTTTAATTTGTTTTCTTAAATTATTATTTTGTGCGTTTAAATTATTAATTCGTTTGTTTAAATCGTTAATTTGTTTACCATGAGAAACAACTTGTGGAAATAAACAATAGAATATAGCATAATTGTATATAGAAAATAATATAAATGATGAAATACCTAAAATAATGTCTGACATGATTAATTCCTTTCTTTGTAAAAATGTATTTATTTTTGATTTTTAAAATTTTGATTATTTTTTAAATTTCCTTTGCGTTATCTTTTTTTGTGTTGCTGTTGGGTGGAAATTCAAACAGCTGATTTTTGAAAAAATCAGCTGTTTGAATGGGGTTTGTTTTTTTAACGATTTATTTGTAAACCGACCGTTTTAATTGAATTAATTAATTCAATGAATTCTTGTTTTTCTAATTTAAATGATTTTTTAGTTTCGTTGGTTAATTTTTTTAATTGTTCTTTTTTTTCTTGATTTGGTAATGTAATAATAGTTTTTTGTAATTCGACAATTTTTTTAATTTTGTTTAAAAGTGTTTGATTTTTTAATAATTCATTTCTTTTAAAATCGTCGATTGTAATATTCTTTTTAAGATTGAATATGTTAATGTAATTAATTGTTCTATTGTCGTCTAAATAAATTGTTGATTTAATTAATGCCCCGTTCGAATATTCATCATGTTGTTGAAGATTTTTATTTGTATAAAATTGTTTAGAAGCTAATAGTTGACCTTTTTCATCAATTTTGTTAATACAAGTTAATTTTTGAAGTTTGATAAGACCTTGTTTTTTTCCAATCTTTCCATTAGTTTCGTTCCATTCTTTGTAATAGTGAATAATGGTCGGATCTGGTGAAATTGTTATTTCCTTTGGTTGGTACAAGTTTTGGAGTTTGATTAATGCTTTATTTTTAAAAACTTTAATTTGTATCTTAGAATAATTAGTATTATTTTTATTATTAATAATATTTGTTATTTCTTGATTATCTAATGATAACGGGTTTTGTAAAAATTTATTATTTTCGTCGATGTTAAATGCTAATTTAAATACCATTTTTTCACTTTTACTTAGTTTGGCAAATTTGATTTTAGCTATTAAATCTTCTTTTTTGATTTCTTTCATTAATTCTTGATTTGGATTCAATATTTTATCAAATTGTACGATTGGGTTTTCTAATTGAGTTTCGTTTGTATAATTTAATACTTCAGGATATTTAGTTTCTAATTTGGCAGTGTGTCGTTTAATGCCGCTCGCTTTAAGTATAATATGATATAATTTTTGTTTTAAATTTGTTACAAAAAAATTAATAATTCTTTTTTCTGGTTGTGAAATTCCTGTTTTTATAAAATCTTCAAAAACCAAATATGCCTCTGATAATAAATCTTGACGTTCAATAAATCTAGGCGCGTGTATGCTTTTTTTATTGATAATACTTTTAACACCATTGTTTTTTATTAATAACAAAAATAAATCCATTTTGTTTTTTTCGTTAGGATTGTTAAAACAATTATCTAAACTCTTTTGTGTTTCTTGTTCTAATTTTTGTTGTTGTTTTTCAAATTCTAAATTATTCATATTTCATTTCCTTTTTTGTTGATTAACAAAAAAGTTGAAATTGTTTTAATAAAATAAAAAAAGTTTAACTTACTCAGTTAAACTTAGTTAATAATTAAAATTAAATTATTGTTGATGGAATGGGGTGCGGTTCGAATCCATCATTCTTTCGTTTGATAAACCAAGAATATGAAGTATGTGATTATCACACATTGCGATTCGTTAATTCGCTGTTAATAAGGCCTCTTTGGCGCCCACAAAAAAGACTAGTTGTTTTAAACTAGTCTTTTCAGGGTATTAAAAATGAATTTATTTACAAAAATTTATAACAGTTCGTAAATTTCTAAACTTTTAAAAAATCTATAACACTTCCAAAACTCTTTTTCTTTAGAATATATTCTTTGTGCTGCTTTACGTTGGTAAACTGAATGATGAAATTTATTTTCACAAAAAACATCTTTTAAAAATCTTAAAATGCTAAATGCTCCACTTTTTCCAACATCAATATCAATTTGTAAAGGGTTTTTAGAATAATCCCAGATTTTACAATGCAAAAGAAAATGTTCTAATACATCGCAGTAAACTAAATTTTTACTTTTTTGATATTCAAAAGGAGCATTTCTTGCATATTTAGGTTTTGATAATCCTGGTATTTTATTTTCCTTAATATGGTGTATTTCTAAACCTTCCTGCGATCTTTTGATGGATAAATTTTCTTCGGTACATTGTTTATCTAAAAAATAATTTCCGTTGGGTGTTCCATATTTTTTTTTTAAAATAGTAACCATTTGATCGTAAGTCATAAGCAACATATAATCGATATTGTTTGTTTTTCTTTTGGTTATATATATTTGAATTAAAATTTTTTCAATATCTTTCAAATGATCTAATAAATTTTTTAATTTTTCGTTAGAAAACTCAAAAAATAAACAACGTTTTATTTTTTTTAATTCATGAAAAATAGAATGATAAAAACAATCATATTTGTTCATAATTGAATTAATTTGATCCGATAATAAAATAAGATCTTTTCTGATTATTTTAGTAATTGATATCATGATATCACCTATTCCTTTCAAGAAAAACCCAATATGTCAAAAAATTTCAAAAGCCTTTATTTTTTCTTACCATTTTTTTATATTCTTTCAAAAATTTAATAAAATATTTTTTTAATATG
>NZ_JAHRHX020000063.1:0-3531 GCF_020312115.2 Candidatus Phytoplasma sp. AldY-WA1 | reverse complement strand
AAAGCTTGGGATGATTTAACTCCTGAACAAAAACAAGAGAATTATAAATTAAATTTATTGATTGAAGAAGATTTAGAAAAAGAAAAGCTAAAAGATTTAACTGATTCAATTTTAGAACAAATAAAAAATTTATTCACTACTTTTATTAACAAAAATCATTTACCAGAAAATAAAATCAAAATTCAAATAGTTGATAAAAAGGAAAATAAAGAAGATCCCTCACAAAATATGAATATGAGATTGGATTTAATACAAGAAAAATGTGAATACTTGGAAGACTGTCATTATTATTGGTATATCATTAATAATGTTTTAAACAATGGTATAGGAGAAAAAACAATAACTTTAAACTTTTCCCCTTTAAAAATATATTTAGATGAAAATAAGCAACAAGGTAATGAAATTGATACCCAATTTTTTTCAGGCTTGACATCAAAAACAGGATCTCAATATGATAAAGCTTATCCAGGAGTTAATCCGCAAACAGGTCTTTTCACTTCTTCTCATGAAAAATTTTTATATTTTTACGATGATGTTATTGTAAAATTATTGCCCTTAGGAAGTAATAACACTAAAGAACAACAACTCATACAACAAACATATGAAGAAATCTTTAAAAAAGTATTAGCTTTAATCAAAGATTATCGATTTTATATTCCATTAGTCAATTTATTAGACGCAAATTAAAGAAAGGGATTATCAGGATAAATTGATATGCAACTCATGAAGAAATTAAAACAAAAAATTAGTTTTAAAAACAGGGTGTGCACACTGTTATAAATTTTTGTAAATAAATTCATTTTTAATACCGAAAAGACTAGTTAAATCAAACTAGTCTTTTTTTTGCTTTTAGTGAAAAGGGGTTTTAAAAATATGCATAGTTAAAAAAATTTACATTTTTTTATAACAAAGCAGATTTTCATTTTGAAGAAGCGAAAACTTTTAATTTAATAATTTTAACTATATCTTCTCTGATCTTTACTGTTTCTATTTTAACGAATATTAAAAAAATTCATCTTCAAAACAAGATGTCTCGTTCCGAATAAATATCTTAATTTCTGTCTTTTTCTAAAGATTTTTAAAAACAAAATAAAGATTATTTTTCATACCTAAAACAAGTTCTTTTCCGTCGGGACTTGTTTTTTTTTTTTTTTGTGTATAATAATCTTAATAATTTGAAAAATTAAATTATTAAAAATTAATTCTAAAATGAAGAAAGGTTAAAAAAGAAATGAATTATAAAGAATTTCTTCAGAAACATAAGAAAATAATAACTTTAGTAGGAATAGTTATAAGCACTTTAATTTTAATTTTAATAGTTAATCATTATTTATCCATGAAAAAGGTTATTCCACAAAATAAGGTTCATAATGATTTTACCGATTCTTTTCAAGAAACGATTAAAAGTGTTCATTATGATCTTCCGGATTTTACGGATCCAAAAAATAATAAACAAATACCCCATTTTAAATATTTGACCTTAATTACGCGTTTAAAAGATGGTTTAAAAAGGAAAGATATTTTAATTATTCATGAAAATAATTCAATCACCGGTTCGAACCCAGGCGAAATTCAAATTGTAGAAGATATAAATACTGAAATTACTGATTATATTTATAATAATAATCATCAACTAGTGGAAAAAAATACTACTAATTATACTTTTTCTATGGAAAAAGGTAAAAAGGAAAAATCAACCCAAAAAGAAGATATTAAAACAAAATTTGAATATAATTCTGATAACAAATTAATAAAAGAAAAAAGTTATTTTATAAAAGACAATTCACCATTAGATGAAAAAACATATACGTATGATCCTCATGGCAATAAAATAAAAGAAAATTATTCTTCTTCTTTTAATAAAAAAGTTACTAATTGTAATGATTATGTATCTGAATTTGAATACCAAAACGGACAATTAAAGAAAAAAAAATTTAAAGAAACAAGTTCATCACTTCCTCAAATTAATGAAACCATTTATGAATATGATATTGATAATAAATTGTTGAAAGAAAATACTATTCCTTTTTCTAGTTTACCAACACCTCCATCATTTGTTAATCGAAAAAATAATACGATTCAATATGAATATGATGAAAAAAAACAATTAAAATCAAAAATAGAAATAAAAAATAATGAAATTTTAAAAATAAATATGTTTTATGATGAAAAAAATAGAATAATTAAGGAAATCTTTGAATTTAAAACAGACAAGAAAACAAAAAAGTTTGAAACAATGGTCACTTATACCTATATAGATAATTAATATAAAATATTTATTTTTTTAAAAGAAACATTACAGAGTTAATTTTAGTAAAAATAATGAAGGGATTCCCAAAAATGAAAAAATTAAATTTAAATTACTTAAAAATCGTCTTTTATATTTTAATTACTTACGTGATAATGAAAATTATCTTACGTGTTAATTATTTTCAAACTACAAAATTTTACTTTTATCCTATTTTATCACATTTAAATTTTTTTCATTTTTTTAATGCATTGACGGAATGGGTTGAATTTTTAATTAAAATTATATCACCTATTGGCACTTGTATGTGGGCATTTTATATTTACAATATTTTAAATTTAAGTTCGGGTAAATTAAATTCTAATCCCTTAATATCTTCTAAACAAAAATCTTTGTTTACTTTCAAAGATGTCGCTGGTAATGAAGAAGAAAAAGAAGAAATGCAAGAATTAATTGATTTTTTAAAACATCCTCAAAAATATGTTAATATTGGTGCTTCTATTCCTAAAGGGGTTTTATTAGAAGGACCACCCGGAACTGGAAAAACTTTATTAGCCAAAGCCTTAGCCGGTGAAGCTAATGTCCCTTTTTATTCAGCATCTGGTTCTGAATTTGTAGAAATTTATGTCGGCGTGGGTGCTGCAAGAATAAGATCGTTATTCAAAGAAGCCAGACAAAACGCTCCTTGTATTATTTTTATCGATGAAATAGATGTTTTAGGTGGTAAAAGAAATTCTGGTAATAGTGGCCGTTCGCAAGAAAAAGATCAAACTCTAAATCAACTCTTAACCGAAATGGATGGTTTTACTAAATCTTTTAAATCTTTAGGAATTATTGTAATTGGAGCCACTAATAGAGCGGATATATTAGATCCAGCTTTACTTCGTCCCGGAAGATTTGATCGCATTTTTAAAGTAGGGTTACCTGATGTGAAAGCGAGAAAAGCGATCTTAGAAGTGCACGCTAAAAATAAAAAACTAGATCCATCGGTTGATTTAGAACAAATCGCTAAACAAACGCCTTCTATGAGTGGGGCGCAACTAGGGGCTGTTTTAAATGAAGCAGCGATTTTAACGGTTCGCAATCAAAAAGATTGTATTACGATGGAAGAATTAAATGAAGCTATTGATCGGGTTTTGATGGGTCCAGCTAAAAAATCAAGAAAATACGACGAAGAAGAAAGAAAAATGGTGGCTTATCATGAAGCGGGACACGCTGTAATTGGTTTAAAATTAAAACACGCTCAAAAAGTACAGAAAATAACGATTATTCCTCGTGGTGAT
>NZ_JAHRHX020000062.1:0-3532 GCF_020312115.2 Candidatus Phytoplasma sp. AldY-WA1 | reverse complement strand
CTTCTGTTTTATTTCTAATTCCAAAACCATTGTATGTATTACCTGGTTTGAAATAACATTGATTTTTCCATTGGTCTAATTTTTCTTTGTAAGTCGAACAACAATTTATATGATAAATTGTGTCTTTGGTTTCGACAGTTTGTGTTAAGGTGTAATTATCGTTTTCTATTTTCCATTTAAAAGGTGATTCGTTTATTATTGTAGATGAAATATTTTTCCAATTTTGGATGGATTCATATGGATTGTCTGATGGAGGAAAAATGACTTTTATTGTTTTTTTAGATAATTGAGATTCTTTATTTTGTTCTTCATAAATTGGTTCTTGATTTTTTTGTTCTAAAATTGGTAATTCCAATTTTTGTTTATCATTATTCTTTTTGCTTTTACGATATAAAAATATAATAGTTGTAATAATTATTATACAAAAAACAATAATAATAATAGTTGTTAAATGTTTTTTGGAAAAATTATATTTCATAAATTTTGTTTCCTTTCTAATAATAATAAAATTGAATATATTTTTATTATATATTTTTTTATTTAATTAAACATTTTTATGTCGTGTTTAGGACGATTTTTTATAAAAAAAAGACACCGATTTGATGTCTTTTTGGTTGGTGGGGTTGTTTATTTTTTTTAATTAATTATTCTTCTTTTGTTTAGTTTTTCATTTTGTTGTTTATTTATTTGTTCGTTTATTTGTGTTAAATCTTGTATACATTCTTCTTTAATTGGTGGTTTTGTTGTGTCACAATAACGATTTGTTGCTTCAGTAAAACCATTATCAATTTTATCCATACTACTGGTGACATCTTCAAAAATTATTTTTCCATTAGTATCGTAAATGTTCCATGAATCCGAAAACCAACCTTCATTATATTTATACCATAATTTATTGTTTTTTTCATCGTAAATGGTTTGTGAATAACGACCAAGTTTAACTCTTATTGTGTTACGATCATAATGGACACCTGGTTTGAAATAACATTGATTTTTCCAACGATCTAATTTTTCTTTGTAAGTTGAACGACAATTTATATGATAAATTACGTCTTTGGTTTCGACAGTTTGTGTTAAGTTGAAATTGTCTCCGTCTTTCCATTCAAAAGGTGATTCTTTTATTATTGTAGATAAAATATTTTTATCTTTTTTCCATTTTTGGATGGTTTCATAAGGATTGTCTGAAGGATCTAAAATTACATTTTTTGTTTCTTGTTCGCGGCATTTGATTATGTATGTGTAATTACAATTTGAGTCTGTAGATTTGGCAATACAGTTACCCCAGTTTTTGTCGTTATAGTAGATTTCGCCTTTAACATTGTTTTTAATCCATTTTAAAGTTTCAACTTCTTTTTGGTTAATAAAAATATCAAATATTCCTTTTGTTAAGAATAACATATTTTTTTCTATATTTTCTTTATTAAAAATTTGTTTTTTGTCGACTATGCCGAGGTCTATTGTTTCAGTTGGTTTTGTTTCTTTTAAACGGCATTTGATTAGGTATTTGTAAATATAGTTTACATCGGTGGAAGTAACACAACAGTTACCCCAATCTTTGTCGTTGTAGGTGATTGTACCTTGAACATTGTTTTTAATCCATTCTTCGGTTGCAACTTGTTTGTTGTCGACTATGCCGAGGTTGATTGTTTCGGTTTTTGTTTGTTTTTCACGGCATATGATTGTGTATGTGTAATTATTGTATGTGTCAGAAGATTTGACAGTACAGTATCCCCAGTTTTCGTTGTTGTAGTAGATTTCGCCTTTAACGTTGTTTTTAATCCATTCTTCGGTTGAATATTTAATACTGTCGACTACGCCGAGGTCTATTGGTGGTTCTTTGATGTCAAAACTGAAAAGATAAATATTTTTTGCGCCGTTGGCGTGTTTGGTTAAGTCATCAGTTTTATCACAGTTAGTGAAAACGCGTACTCCGTCATCGAAATACACAGCTTCGATTTTGTTATCATTGTAATTAAAAGATCCATTTTTGTTAATTGGAACAACGATTGGGCCATTAGGGACTGCGTTGTAACAACCTAAATTGATATATATATCATTAACTTTTAATTGTGGGGAAAGAGGAGGAGGAGTTAAATTAACGTCATGACTGAATTTTAGTTCTATTTTTTCTAATTTAGGACCTAAACAATTACTGTTATCATATATATTTCTCCCATTTAGTTTCTGTTGTATTACACCTGTTCCATATAAACTAAATTTTATATAATAAACATCTGTTCCGTTAATTTTGGTTTTTGCAGCTTCAAATATTTTTGTATTTTTAACTGCGTCGTTTTCTTTATCATTATAATTTTCAATATCTCTTTTGTACGGTTTAATTTCTACTTGAAATGGTTGAGGAGCGTAATATACTTGATAATCACGATATTTTTGTGCATTTGTTTCATTTGAATATAAATTATTATATGCAGCTAATGTTTTTTTATCTTTTTTAATTTCACATTGATTTAACCAATCTTGATGAGCTTGATAAGCTTGAATTAAATATTTTTTAATTTTTGCATCTTTAGTCATATTAACATCATGAATTAAATTAATTGTGTGAATGTTGACATTATGATCAATTGGGGCTTTGCTGATGTTCCAAAAGACGTAAGCTTTTTCAATGGCGATTTTGTGGGTTAATAATTCATCGAGAGTGTATTCATTGTGACTATGAGGATATGTTATTTTAAATGGATTAGGTCGAGGTTTAAAATAAACGTCTAATAAACCATCTTGTGGGTTTTTTAAATTCCAACATAATTCTTTATAAAAACTAGAATTGTAATTTGAATTAAGATTTAAAATACGAACGTCATTAATACCTAATAAATCCATGATTTTAGGAATGTCATTACGTGACTCCACGTTAATGTTTTGAATAAATACTTCTGATTGGGTAGCGAGCCATTTGTCTTTTAGTTCTTGGGTTGTATACATTTTAATGGTGTGCGTCTTTTTTTGATAAAAATAATTTGCTATTTTAGCGTAAATATAACAATAAGTGAAAAATAAAAAAATTATTAATAAAAAATAATAAAAAAATTTTAAATAACGTTTTGTCATGTAATGACCTCCTTTCTTGGAATTTGGTTTTTAAGGTTGTTATATTTATTGTTTTTTGAATTGTTTTTTTTAATTTCCTTTGCGTTAGTTTTTTGTTTTGCTTGCGTGTTTTTTGATTTTTTTTTTTTTTTTGTTTTGTTTTTTTTACTGTTTTTTTTATATATAATGAAAAAACCACTATTTTTAAAAAATAGTGGTTTAATTTGAAAGTTTTTGATTATTAATTAACGATTTGATAAATTTTGTTGAGTTCATCAATTGCAGTTTTTTCGTTATTATTTTTTAATGTTTCAAAATTTTTAATTAATTGTTGTTTGGAATTTTCAGCTCTTTTTAACATGTCATTATACATTCCTTTATTATTTTCATCTTTGTTAATTTCTCTGTCCCGCTTCATCAAAATGGAACCAGTTAAAAAGTTAATTTAAGTTAAACTATTTATTAAAAAAAATAGTTTGACTTA
>NZ_JAHRHX020000117.1:0-1207 GCF_020312115.2 Candidatus Phytoplasma sp. AldY-WA1 | reverse complement strand
AGAATTAAATTTTAAAAGTTTTTTATGTTTCGGCCATTTTTAGATATAATGATTTCTTCTTCGTTTTTATAGTGATTGTTATATTTTATCAATTTATATGATTATAATAACTTTTAAAATAGATTCTTTAACCACCATTGTAATACAAATATAAATACGTTTGATTTTTTTACTATTTTGGAAATTATATTGAATTATAGAATCTATAGAGTCATCTTTTTGATAATAAGTAGTTTTTGTTTTCTTGTTATTTTTGAAAATTATATTCTCATATTGACAATTATGTTTTGATTTATATTCATAATTAATAGATTTTATTTTTTGACCATTTTGAATTTAGAATTCATCTATATATTAAATTTTTTTCATCTAGATAATATTAATAGTTTTTTTATTTCCATAGTGTTTTAAAAAGATGTAAATGTTTTTTTAATTTATTTTTAATGACTAATTCTTGTTTTTGATTTTATTTTTATTATAATCTAAAATAATAAAATTTAAATTTTTTAAAAAAATATTATTTCTTATACCGTAGTGTTTCAAAAAAATGTAAATGTTTTTAATTTGATTTTTAATGACTAGTTTTCTTGTTTTTGATTTTATTTTTATTATAATTTAAAATTGTTAAGGTTTATTCTTTTTTCATGATAAAAAAATAATTCGCCCTACACTATATAGAACCCCGAAATCGAAAAGATTAGTTAAAACAAACTAGTCTTTTTTTATGGGCGCCAAAGAGGCCTTATTAACAGCGAATTAACGAATCGCAATGTGTGATAATCACATACTTCATATTCTTGGTTTATCAAACGAAAGAATGATGGATTACAGCAAAGAATAAAAGCGAATTGAGGTGAAGTTCATAACCAAGAAGATTTCGCGAGAAGAAAAGAATTCCAAGGAGAAGTTCTGAAACGGACCTAAACGCAAAAAAGAAGAGCAACAAGACGGCCAAGTCAAAAGGAACTGAAATGACTTGTAAGATGGAAATAAATAATTAAAATAAAAGATTATTTATATTATCAGAGGAGAAAATCCTTATCTGGTTTTAATACTAACATCTTAACTCACCTAGCTAAACGGTATTTACCTATCTTATGAGGTACAAACTCATAAGTTAATGCCAAGGTCAGCGACCCTAAAGAATTCACGTAGTTAATAAGAGGAACTTGGATCTTCCTAAAAAATCAAGGTTAAAACCTAAACA
>NZ_JAHRHX020000061.1:0-3585 GCF_020312115.2 Candidatus Phytoplasma sp. AldY-WA1 | reverse complement strand
TTTAGCAAAAGAAGCAAATTTACCATTTTTTAACACATCAGCATCTCAATTTTCAAAAGGAACAGTTGGTGAAGCACCACAAATGGTTCGTGATTTATTCACTACTGCAAGAAAAGAAGCACAAAATTCAGGTGGAGCCATCATTTTCATTGATGAATGTGAAGAGGTTTTTAAAGACTTAACCGATAGCCAAACTAAAACTACTGCCGACACCGTTAATATCATTAACGAATTCAAAGCTCAAATGACAAGTTATGAAAACGATCCTAAAAAACCAGTTTTCTTAATGGGCGCAACGAACCACATCAACAAAATTGACGAAGCCATCAAATCAAGATTTAGTTACATGATTGAAATTAAACCAGGCAATTTTGAAGATCGTAAAAAGATGTTAGAATTCTTAATCAAAAAACGTCAAAACCCATACAGCTCTGAAGCCAAAGATTACTTATTAAATGTTGTTAATAGAGCATTAGACGAATTACCACCTTACAAACTAGCAAATCGTATTTTAACTGGTATATTAGATGAAGCTGTTGCTACTTTCGTTTTAGAAAACGAAGATACAACACCACCACGAACTCAAATTAACATCAACGATATCAAAACTGCATATCGTTTAAGAGTAGACAAAGATACTGGTTTATTAGACATTAAAGAAATCAACTTTATTAATGAAAAAATAAAATCTATTAAAGGAAATGAAGAACAAAATCTAAAAGCAGGAATAGAAATGTATAAATTAGAAAGTCGTTTAAATAAATTGAAAGAAACTTTAGAAAAAGATTATTCACTATCTGAAAAACAATTAAACACTAATAAAGCAGATTTCCCGAAAACGGACTTAACTAAAATGCCGGCATTTGATAAATTAATCGGGTTTAAAGACGAACGTGAAGCCGCAGATCGTTTTTTAACTTTTTTAAAGAGCGTTGACAATCTACCAAATATTGGAGAAGTTAAAGTCCCAACGGGCATTCTATTACACGGAGTAGCTGGTACTGGTAAAACTACTTTCGCACAAGCGTTAGCAAAAGAAGCAAATTTACCATTCTTTAATACATCAGCATCTCAGTTTTCAAAAGGAGTAATTGGTGAAGCCCCACAAATGGTTCGTAATTTATTCACTACTGCAAGAAAAGAAGCACAAAGATCAGGCGGAGCAATCATTTTCATTGATGAATGTGAAGAGATTTTTAAAGATTTAACTGATAACCGATCTAAAAACACTGCCGACATCGTGAACATCATTAACGAATTCAAAGCTCAAATGACAAGTTTTGAAAATGATCCTAAAAAACCAGTTTTCTTAATGGGTGCAACTAACCACATTAACAAAATTGACGAAGCCATCAAATCAAGATTTAGTTACATGATTGAAATCAAACCAGGTAATTTTGAAGAACGTAAACAAATGTTCGAATTCTTAATTAACAAACGTAAAAACCCATACAGCCCTGAAGCCAAAGATTACTTATTAAACGTTGTTAATAGAGCATTAGACAAATTACCACCTTACAAACGAGCAAATCGTATTTTAACTGGTATATTAGATGAAGCTGTTAACACTCTTGTTTTAGAAAGCAACAAGACAACACCACCACGAACTCAAATCAACATTGACGACATCAAAACTGCATACCGTTTAAGAGTAGACAAAGATACTGGTTTATTAGACTTTATTGACAATTTTAGAAAACAACAACAAGAAACACCAAAATAACAAGAAACACAAAAAACGAAAGACGAATAAAATTAATCGCCAAAAACAGGCCGTTTTCAAAATTGCCATTCTATTTTCAAACCAAAGTAAAAACAACAAATGTTTAAGATCGTAAATAGATGCGCAGCACTATTTTAAAAATTTGTAAATAAATTCATTTTTAATACCGAAAATATTAGTTAAAACAAACTAGTCTTTTTTAGCAAAAAGAGGTTTTAAAATGAATAATTTTGAGAACGTGTAGTATAAATTAAATCCTGTTATTTTGAATTATTTTTATTATTATTAATATATTTTTCTTACTATAAAGTGAAAATATAAATAAATAACTTTAAATTATAATAAGTAAAAATTATAATAATTAAAGATAATTATTTATAAAAAAAATTATTTTATAATTATCAAAATTAATTTGATACCTTATAAACAAAAAAACTAAATGTAAAAATTGTTTTTTTATTTTATAATCTTAATTGGTATTAATTAATAGTCGTACTGTTATAAAAAAATGTAAATGTTTTTTTAAATCTGCATATTTTTAAAAACTCTTTTCTATAAAAAAAGACTAGTTTGTTTGAACTAGTCTTTTCAATTCGTCTCAATTTGTTTAAATGCGTAGTTAGTTTTGAAATTTTACTTTCGTTTGATAACATATAGTCATCTCCTTTCTACGTTTTAAACTCGAAATATTATTTCTTCTTTCTGCCCTATATCATGCTTCTCCATGACTTCTTGGTTGGGCGATTATCTTAACTATTCCAAATTAAGTTTTACTCCAACGACTACTTTATTTTAATTTTTTTTAACAATTTTTTTAACAAATTTAAAATTACTAACAGATTTATTTTAACCTGGCGCACTGTTTCAAAGTATGTCCCGCTCCATCAAAATGGAACCAGTTAAAAAGTTAATTTAAGTCAAATTATTTATTAAAAAAAATAGTTTGACTTATTTTTTTTGTTTCAAAATAGTCAAACTAAAAAAGAGATTTAAAAAATGAAAAAAATTTTTATTTTAAAAGAAATAATTAATTTTTTGATTCAAAATAATTATTTTAAAATTCGTTTATTCAATCAAAAAACTAATTATAACTTGGATAACCAAACGTTATATCTTAATTATACTGACCTTTATGAAACTATCATGATGTTAAAAAAAATAGAAAATCCATCTTTTAAAATTCAAATTGATTTTCTAATGGATAAAAATTATACTTTTGATATTTCAAATAAAATTTTATATTTAAAAAAAGAACCCGAAATAAATTCGATGTTTGCTTTAAATGAAAAATTATATCAACAAGCATTCGGCAATTCCGAGTCTCAAAACAAAGATGTTTATTCTGATTTAATCGAAAGAACTCAAAAAAAACTTTTCGGAAATAATGATTTCTAATGAAAAAAACACAAAATAATGAAATCATCATTACTTATCAAGAAGAAATTAAAAATAAAATAAAAAATTCACCAGAATTAAAAGATTGGATTTATGACCAAGATTATTATGAAGAAGATTTAATCACCATCGGCAATTATTTAAAAGATGAAAAAGAAACGCCTTTTGGTTATCAATTAATTTTGAAAACGAAACCATATATACATATGGCTTATAAAGAAACAAAACAAATGATATTTCATAATTTTAAAAATAAACTTCAAAAAATCCATTAAATAAAAAAATTATTTTTTTTATTTAATTGACATTTTATTTTTTTTATGTTATATTATTTGTAATTAATAAATAGTTTACTTTTTTTAATTTTTTAACTTTTTGAACGGTTCTATTTTAATGGAACACACCCTGTAATATTTAATAATTATCCTTTTAATGTTTGTAAAAAATTTTTGATTTGTTCTAAATCA
>NZ_JAHRHX020000116.1:0-1211 GCF_020312115.2 Candidatus Phytoplasma sp. AldY-WA1 | reverse complement strand
CGTTTTAAAACAAAATGAAATTAATCAATTAAAATTATTAGGATAAAAAAATAATCTTTCTTAAAAAATTTAAAATAAGTTTATTGTATCCTAAAAAATCAACAAACTTTAAATTTAAATTGACTAAACTAAGTTATTTTTTTATTTTTTTTACTGAACATTGTTTTTTTGTTTTAGTTTGAAAATAGAATAGCCGTTTTGAAAACGGCTTTTTTTGTTTAATAATTAATTGTTTTATTTTTAAATATACTTATTTTTAATATTTTTATCTGTTTTAAAAAGATTATTTTTTAGAAAAATATTCAATTAATTCTTTATTTGTAATTTTGTTTCCCGATTATGAGGTTCTGGTTGATTAAATTTGTCTTTCCATGGTTTTTGTTGATGAGCGCAGTGTTATACAAAAATGTAAATTTTTTTTAACTCTGTATATTTTTAAAATCTCGTTTCATTAAAAACAAAAAAAGACTAGTTTGATTTAACTAGTCTTTGTAAAAAAAAGTAATTGTTTTTGGACTTAGATCATTTAACTTACTAATTTCATTAATTTTACCACGGTTATAAAGCATTTCTAAATACGTATATTGACGATTTTGTTTTTTATAGCTATTATCGCTACTTAAAATTTTCTTAAAAATTTTAATGTTATAATTTTCTTCATTACTTTTTTTATCATCAAAACAAATATCATCAAAATAAATAGGATTAAAATAAATATCATTAATTTTTCTTTTTTTATAATATAAAGGATTAGTAATATGAACTAAATTTTTTCGACAATAAACTAAATTTTTTTTAAAGGAGTCGATTTCGTTTAATTCCTTTGTGTCAATAGTAATTTCTTCCTTAATGTTCCAAAATAATAAAACCAAAATATCGTCTTTTTCAACAAAGTAGATGTATGAAAGATTTTTGTTTTTATATTTTTCATTATTATAATAATCTACAATAAATTTGTTTTTCTTTAAATCATCTAATGATAATTTTAATTTCCATTCTTTTTCTATTTTTTCTAAAGAATCATTAATGTCTGTTTCGGATGAAAATATGATATTATTTTTATTTATTGTCTTATTATTTATTTTCTTATTTTCTATCGGATCTTGTTCTTTATATTTTTTTAGATAGTCTTTTTTGTTCAATAGATTGATTTGTATTTGTTTCTCTTCTTTTAATTTGAAATTAAAATTAGAACCAGTGATGATAGCAAA
>NZ_JAHRHX020000060.1:0-3606 GCF_020312115.2 Candidatus Phytoplasma sp. AldY-WA1 | reverse complement strand
TGTCTGAGTAGATGAATCTATAGTTTTTGCTTTTAAAACATTAACTAACATATGGTCCGAATTAGAAATATTACTTCTTTTCGCTAATCTAAAAGTTTTTTCATGATTATATTTTTCTTTTAATTCGTAAATTTCTATTTCGTTTTCTGAAGGAAAATTAAAAGCAAAACCAATTGTTTTTTCAGAACTATTATTAGTGATATCAAAAGTAATTCTTTGTTTAAGACTATTATCAGATTCTTGAATTTGTTCTGCTTTTTCATAAACTGTTATCAAACCTGGTACAAAAATTTTTCCTAAAAAATGACCTACTGTTTTTTTAGCTGCTTGTTTAGATACTTTTTTTAAAGCATTTTTATGAATTTTATCTCTAACTTTTTGATTAATTTTTAAAACTATTTTTTTAACTTGTTGATCTGAAAAACGTTGACAAGATAATTCTATATCTTTTTCAGGATCCATATAAGTTTTATCTAAATCTTTATTTTTAATAAAACTTTCTAAAATTTCATTTATGACAAAAACATGTTTATCGCAATCACAAAAAGCAAAATCTATTTGCTTGATTTTTTCTAATTCATTTGAATTAAAAAAGAAAAAACCTTTTCCGGGGTCACTTTCTAATTCATAATAAACAATGTCATTTAACATTGCGATTTTATAATCATTTGCATCAATCAATCTATCGGTAAAACCTGCCACTTCGGCAACATCATAAGCAAAATTGAAAACATGTCCTGCTCCAGGTATAAATCCAAGAACATCTTCTGTTAATTGTTTGCCATTGCTCCATTCTTGATAAGATTTGCAAGGAACCATTTTTATCCCTTGAATATCATAAAATAAGCGAAAATTAATAGAAAAAACTGGACCACCTTCATGTTTCCATTTTTTTAATTCATGTTTTTTAGAAGAATCTATTTCGTAATCAAGAGGATTAAAAAATGACTGGCCATTAGATCCATCACCATCAGAATAAATATGGGCATAAACTGGAATCAAATAAATATTTAAAAAAGACAAAATCAAGAAAATCACAAATAAAGCTTTAATTTTAAAATTTTTAAAAACTTTAAAAAACATAAAACCTCCTAAATTATTTAATAAAAACTCAATATTTAAAAAAAATAATTAAAATACAATTTTATTTTCTTATTGAGTATGCGCAGTGTTAAATTAAAATAGAACCGTTCAAAAAGTAAACTATTCATTAATTAATAGTACTATAAAATAAAAATAATATATCAATTAAAAATTTAAAAATTTTTTTAAAAATTGAACTAAACAAAGAAAAAAAAAGAAAAAACCAAGAAAGAAAACATATACAATATTTTATAAATCTTATATTTTATAATCTTATTTTTCATTATATAAAGAAATAGTACTATTAATTTAGATCAATTTATTCAAAATAAGATGGTAAATTTAATCTATAAATATTTTGGTTTATATATTTAAGTTTTTTATAAAAAACGAAATTCAACCTGAACCTATTAAAAACAAACCACTTACTATTGAATATTTAAGAAATGTAAAACTACAAATAGTAAAATATACTGAATATTATCGCACTGTTATAATTTTTTGTAAATAAATTCATTTTTAAAACCTCTTTTCACTAAAAACAAAAAAAAGACTAGTTGTTTTAAACTAGTCTTTTCGGTATTAAAAATGAATTTATTTACAAAAATTTATAACAATGCGGGATAGATAAAAATAATAAAATTATTCATGATAAATCCCTAATATGTTTTGGAAAACTAGAAATAATAAGAACTTATAAAGCTATCATGAATGGATACATAAATTATTATAGTTATATTTCAAACATCGCTCAATTAGGCAAATGGTATTATTATGTGACATATTCTTTATTAAAAACTCTTGCTGGAAAGGATAAATGCTCACTTGCAAAAGTTCGGAAGAAATATCGAATAGGGAAAAGTTTTGGAATCAAATATGAAACTAAAACCAAACCCAAATACGATATTTGGCCGCTATTTAGTTGGGAATTTGTAAAAAAATTAAGGAAATATCAAAATAAAAATACGAACTTAACAGTAAACACAAACACCTATAAAAGTAGAACTAAGTTAACGGATAGATTGCAAGCTGTTAAATGTGAAAACTGTTTAGTAGAAGGAATTCCACTAGAAATTCATCATACGAAAACTGTGAGAAACAAGAATATGCAAAGTATGAGAAACAAAGAAACAAAAGTATTATGCAAAACTTGTCATCAAAAAATAACGAACCAACAAATAAAATCATTTGGATGGTTTAAAAGACACAAACAAAACATTTTATCCAAAAACAAATAAATAAATCGTCAAAAACTAGGAATATTATAAACGCCGTATGCTTGGAAACTTGCTCGTACGGTGTTGTGTGGGGCCAATTTGTAATAAGGAATAATCCTGAAACGCATTTGATCTATCACGATTAGATTATTATTTTGATAATTCTTTTATAGAAAATTGCTTTATTGTAAATACAATTAAGGAATTAGTTAATAAAGAAAATTATAAATATGAAGACATCGCTATATTATATAGAAAAAATTATTTATCTTCAATAAAAGATAGTCTTTTTTTAAATAAAATTCCATATATAATTAACGAAAATAGAGAAAAAAGTTTTAAAATTAAATCAAAAAAACAATTCGACGACCCTTATTTAAATAAAATAAGGAAAATGTTAGAAGAAAAAAGAAAAGAATTAAACAATAACAAAATAAAAGAACAAAATAAAGTTTTGTTAACAACAATTCATCAAATTAAAGGATTAGAATTTAAAATAGTTTTTTTAATTGGATTCGAACAAGAAACCTTCATTGATGATTTTTTACATACAATAGATGTCAAAGAAGAAAGACGCCTTGCTTATGTTGCAATCACAAGAGCAAAAGAACGTTTATATATTACTGTTTCAAAAGAGAGAATGGTATATGGAGATATCATGAATCTAAACCCTGTCATCTTTTTACAAGAAATGGGATTATAAAAATAAAAAATAAATTAAATAACAAAATTAATATTTTTGATATTGCGAATTATATTATTCTTAATTTTAGTAAAAAATATCAATTAACACATTTAAAATTACAAAGAATTATTGTTTATGTTTATTTTCATTATTTAATAATTTATAAAAAACCTTTATTTTTAGAAAATTTAGAACAGTGTGAGATATTTTAAAATTAACAAAAAATAATATTTAACAAAAAAATTATATTATTTAACTAACGAAAAAATAATTAAATATAAAATTTATAAAATATAATTTAGATAAATAAAGAACAAAAAGAAAGTTCTTAATATAGTTTTCTTTTTATTTATGTTTCTTTTTTAATAAAATTTAAATTTTATATATTTTGTCAAAAAAAATATTTTGGATAATATTTATTTTTTTGTATTGGTTGGTAATAAGCAATCCAATTTTGATTTCGATCTAAAACAAGAAATGATTTTGTGGTCAAAATTTGTCTTTCATCTAATAAAACACCATTTTTAACTAATTTAATTAAATAATCATTTAAAATAATTTTTTGCGTTTTTTTAAATAATATTTTAACATCGATTAAATTTTTAAAATCAACCGAATTAA
>NZ_JAHRHX020000023.1:0-13665 GCF_020312115.2 Candidatus Phytoplasma sp. AldY-WA1 | reverse complement strand
TTTTTATTTTCCTTGGAAAATACTTTTTTTTATTATTTTGGATTCCTTTTTTAACTACTTTTTTCTTAATTAGTTCGGTTACTTTTCTATATTATTTTAAAAAAATATGCCTTAGTGAAAAAAAAGTTAATTTGGTTATCACTATTTCTTTCTTTTTTCATTTGATCAACATCGCTTTTAGTTTTTATATTTATTGGGTAAGTTTTGATAATTTGAATTTGATTGTTTTGATTGAAATGGTTATTGGTATTGTTTTAGCTATTTTGGGTATAGTATTAGGTACTTTGATGTGGATCGTTACTTTACAACAATTAGATGAAATGATCGAGCAAAAAATACCGTGTAAATACCAATGGCTTGTTATTAGCGCTTTATTTGTTTGGGCAGCAACAATATTTGTAGATATTTCATATATAGTGTTAGTTATTATTAAAAAAATGATGAATATAGACAAAAAATAATATTAACCAAGAAAATTTACTTGATGATCTTTAATTTGGTATATACAATATATACCATATTTATGTATTTTATTTATAGTGATATGCTTGATTCCTAGTTTTTCAGAAAAAGAGAGTCTGCTCAAAATGCTTGTATTGAAGTTTTTTTAGTCAATTTTAAATGTGAAACGATTTATTTAGAAAAAAGAAAACATTTAATTAAAAAACATTTAACATAGATTGACTGTTTATTTTGATGGTGGTTCTCGTAACGGAAGAGATGATAATTATTATTTTATCGATTTAAGATGGTTAGGTAATCGGTTATTTTCATATGTATTGTTTTTTGAAAATGGATGAAAAAGTTTTAGAACATAATAATATTATTAAAGCTCAACATTTTAAAAATACCAATCTTTCTTTCGATCAAAAAATAATTATTGCATTAATTCTTAAAAACTAATATCAACATTAACTTTATAAATGTTAATAAAAAATTAAATTCTTATTATGTAACTTAACCAAAAATTTATGTTATTAAATTTATTTCAACATTTATTTTGGTTTAATGTTATAATAATTTCAATTATATATTTTAATTATCATCAAAAAAAGACAATATTAAAAAGATATGATTTGATATAAAGTATATTCTAACCAAAAACTAATTGTATAAAAATATATAATTGAAATTATTTTAAATTATTCAAAAAAAGAAATTAGGCGATAGTAATCTTTTAAAATTTCAAAATCTCAATTTTAGTTGTTTTTAATTTTTTAAAAAAAGTATTATTTTTTTAAATTATTATCTAATTATTATCTAATTTTCAAAAATATCATTAAAAATATAATATTTGAATTTTATTAAATATTTTATCAAATAAAAAATAATTTGTTAGGAGTTTTTTTATGTCTTTGAAAGTTTTTCAAAATCTTAAAATCAAATTTTTATTTGTGATTTTCTTAATTTTATTTTTTTTAAATATTTATTTGATTCCAGTTTTAGCTTTAATTGATGCAGGAGGAGTAGGAGATGATTCATCTTTTAACCCTAATAATTATGAAATAGATTATTCTAAAAAACATGAATTAAAAAAATGGAAACATGAAGGTGGTTCAGTTTTTTCGATTAATTCTCGCTTATTTTATGATATTCCAGGGATAAAAATGGTTCCTTGTAAATCTTATCAAGAATGGGGCAACGGCAAACAATTAGTAAAAGATGCTGCTTTAATAGGGGTCGGATTTATACCTGGAGCAGGAAATTTTGTTAATTTTTTTTATGATAAGTTCGAAATGACAGGTGTTACTGATAAATGGATTGACGAAAAGGATGATAAAATCGCAATGTTAAATGACATTGTTTATTATGAATTAGAAAGTGACCCCGGAAAAGGTTTTTTCTTTTTTGATTTAAAACAATTAGAAAACATTAAGCAAGTTGATATTGCTTTTTGCGATTGCGAACAATATATTTCTTGTATAGATGAAATTATGGCAAGTTTAAACAATGAAGTTGAAATTGATGAAAAAAAATTAGACCCTCTAAAAGATATAAAACGAATTATTCAAATACGTTTAAAACGCCGTTTAAAAGAAATTATTATTGACAAAATCAATAAACGAGTTGGTCATAAAATCGCTCGAACTACCCTTAAAAAAGCAGCTAAAAAAACAGTTGGACGTTTTTTTGGCAAAATATTAGTACCTGGAATTGTAAATGCGTGGGATAAAGCAGAACAAATTATAGAATCTGATAATAACTTAAAACAACGCATCAACTTCAATGTCACTAATAACACTATCGGCTTTGCCATTCATTTTAGTACGGAAAACGAATTAGAAATTTACGAATTAAAAGAAAACGTCAATCACCAAAGAAGCTTTCACTTAGTTACACGTACAAATATCGCTAATTCAGATCATATGTTAGTTAATCTTTTAAAAAAGAAAAGTTTTGATTCTGATAACCAATCATTAAATGTTTATGGCGGTCATCTTAAAGGAGAGATTAATTGATGAAATGGATTAATTTTTTATTCAATCCTTCTAAAAGGATTAAAAAACATTTATTAACTAAAAAAAAAGAGGACGACCCTTCTTATATTTTAAAAAAACGACTAGCGAAGTTAAATCTTCCAGTAACCAGTAACCTCCCAGTAACCAGTAACTTCAAAACGATTTCTTATTTTAGTGTTTTTAGTAAGTTATTTTTGCTCCTTGGTTTGGCGTTAGTTGTTGGGTTTGGGATTTATTTTAAACATAATGAAATAGCAGAATTTACTGGTATGGGTGTTTATCTTTCTGAAGCTTGGTCGTATGGAGCTTGGCCGTTTTTTTCGTTTGTTATTGGATTTTTTTTGTGGGTGATTGGTTATTATTGTTGGCTTTCTTTTTTACCCTTGGCTACTTTTATTTTAGCAATTACAACAGGAATTTTTGAAGCATTCTTTTTTATTTTCGTTGGAAAATACTTTTTTTTATTATTTTGGATTCCTTTTTTAACTACTTTTTTCGTACTTAGTTTGGTTACTTTTCTATATTATTTTAAAAAAATATGCCTTAGTGAAAAAACAGTTAATTTGGTTATCACTATTTCTTTCTCTTTTCATTTGATCAATATCGCTTTGCTTTTTTATAATTATTGGGTAGGTTTTGATAATTTGAATTTGATTGTTTTGATTAAAATGGTTATTGGTATTGTTTTAGCTATTTTGGGTATAGTATTAGGTACTTTGATGTGGATCGTTAATTTACAACAATTAGATGAATTGATCGAGCAAAAAATACCGTGTAAATACCAATGGCTTGTTATTAGCACTTTATTTATTTGGGCAGCAACAATATATTTCGCTATTTCATATATAATGATTGTTATTGTTAAAAAAATGATGAATATAGATGAAAAATAATATTAAACAAGGAAATTTACTTGATGATCTTTGATTTGGTATATACAATATATACCATATTTATGTATTTTATTTATAGTGATATGCTTGATTCCTAGTTTCTCAGAAAAAGAGAGTCTGCTCAAAATGCTTGTATTGAAGCTTTTTTAGTCAATTTTAAATGTGAAACGATTTATTTAGAAAAAAGAAAACATTTAATTAAAAAACATTTAACATAAATTGACTGTTTATTTTGATGGTGGTTCTCGTAACGGAAGAGATGATAATTATTATTTTATCGATTTAAGATGGTTAGGTAATCGGTTATTTTCATATGTATTGTTTTTTGAAAATGGATGAAAAAGTTTTAGAACATAATAATATTATTAAAGCTCAACATTTTAAAAATACCAATCTTTCTTTCGATCAAAAAATAATTAAAAAAATAATAGAAAAATAACGAAAAAAGTATCTTGTAAAGCTATTAAGAGTTTGAGTGTTGGTAATTTTTAATTAATGGTATTTCAGGAGTTGCTAGTGAAAAATTAGTTAATTATGTAGGTGATATTTAGAAAAAAATCCTGATGATTTAGAAACAGCAAGTAAAAGCTATTGACGGTGTTGAAGATTTTATTATGGGATGTGTAGATGTTGTTTGATGACATTCCAGTAGTTAGAAATTTAGAACAAGTAATTTTAGAAAATTGGAAAACTTATAGTAAAACTATTAGTTATCGAGTTAATATTTTAAATTAATTGTTGTTGATGGAATAGGGTGCGGTTCGGCGCTCTATAATTTTAAAATAAAAAGTTGTATTAAAACGAAATAGTGCAAATTAACAACTATTAATTAATTTAAAATTTTCTATTTATTTAAAATAAATTATTTCTTCTTTTTTTGTTTTAATAATTCAATAGCTAAATCTGTTGCTATTCTTCCGCGAGCAGTTCTTTTTATATAACCTTCTTTGATTAAATAAGGTTCATAAACTTCTTCAATAGTAAAAATTTCTTCTCCGATTGTTGCTGCAATATTTTTAATACCTACTGGACCACCATTAAATTTATAAATTAAATTTTGTAAATAATTAAAATCTGTTGCGTCTAATCCGTTTTCATCTATTTGTAACTTTTCTAAAGTATGTAAAGTTATATCATAAGTAATATTTTTTTTTGAATAAATTTCGGCAAAATCTCTAACTCTTCGAAATAAACGATTAGCTATCCTTGGAGTTCTTCTACTTCTTTTAGCTAATTCTACTAAGGCTTTTTCTTCTATTTCGTTACCATAAACAGAAGCAGTTCTTTTAATAATTGATTCAAGCTCATCTTTTTGATAATAATCTAACTTTAAAATCAAACCAAAACGATCTCTTAAAGGGAAAGCGATATTTCCAAATTTAGTTGTCGCTCCAATTAAAGAAAAAGGAGGCAAATCAATCCTAATTGTTCTTTTTTCATCATTTTTACCAATAACAACATCTAAAACATAATCCTCCATTGCTGAATATAAAATTTCTTCAACATTTTTAGGAAGACTATGAATTTCATCAATAAATAAAATATCTCCTTTTTGTAAATTACTTAAAAGAATCGCTATATCGCCAATTTTTTCAATATTAGAACCACTGGTAACTTGAAAATTAACTCCTAATTCGTTGGCGATAATTTTAGCTAAAGTAGTTTTTCCTAAACCAGGAGGACCATAAAACAAAAGATGATCTATTGATTCTTTTCTTTTTTGAGCTGCTTTTAAATAAACGAATAAAATTTTTTTAATTTTATTTTGGCCTATATATTCATTTAATCTTTGAGGTCTCAAAAATTTTTTATTTTCTTCGGTTTGTTCTTTTTTATTACCCTGTGTTTTTAAATCTTTCATAATTTAATATCCTTAAAAATTATTTCATTATTAATGATAAAGCTTCTTTAACAATAATTTCTATTTTTTTATCAAAATCTAATTTATTGATAACTTTATCAACTTCTTTGTTTTTGAATCCTAAATTAATTAATACTTCTTTAACATCTTTTTGTTTCGGATTTAATAAAATTTTATTAGTTTGAAATAAATCATTATTTTTTAAATGAAAAATAATTTGTTGTGCTGTTTTTTGGCCGATTCCTGGTAATTTCAATAAATAAGAAACATTATTTTCAGATATTGCTTTTTGAATTTCTTGAAAAAAATCTTGATTAGTAAGTAAAATAGCGCTTTTAGGTCCAATACCCGGAATAGCGATTAATTTTTTAAAAAAAAATAAAATTTTAGTATCTAAAAAACCATATAAAAAATGAATATTTTCTTTAATATAAAAATAAGTAAACAATTTTACTTCTTGATTTATATAAAAAACATATGGATTAGCAAAACCAATGTGATAACCAATACCATTATTATCTAAGACAACACTATCATTTTGAATAGATGTGACTTTACCTTTAATATAAAAATACATATTAAGAATATATAATCCTTTTTATTAATTTATTTTCAAAAATATCATTTTCTTAAAATTTATTTATGTTATAATATTATAATATATATTTATATACATTATTAATGAAATGAATTTAAATTATGTAAAATAAATGAAAGTTGATTTAAATTTAATATGACTTTATCAAAACAATGTTTATCGTCCTCAAAAATTCCTAACAATGATAAAGATATTCCGGAATATCACTTATTATTAGAAATAAAAGAATTAGAAATCTTTTTGGAAAAAAATAATTTTTTTGAAGACTTTAAAAAACAATTATTTTATTCAAAGCTTAAAAAAGAACAATTTAAGGAAAATAGTAATTTAAAAAAATTTTTTTTATTGAATATAAACAAATTAAATATCAAATACAAAGATAATATATTAAAAATTATAAATCAAAAAAAAGAATATCAAAAAAAAGATAAAATAAATTACGAAGATTATAATTTTATAATTCAAAAAATAAAAAACAAAATAGAACAAAAAAAAATAGAAAAAAAAAAAATTTATCAAAAATTCAAAGTAAAACAAGAAAAAATAAAACAAAATAATGAACAATTTTTAAAAAATTTCCTTAAGATCCAAAAAGAAACAATTTTAAAAAAAGAAAAATTAAAAAAAATTTTTTTAGAACACAATCAAATATTATCAGAAAACATCAAAACTATTACTTATGATATTATAAAAGATTTTGAACAAAAACATATTCATTCTAATAACCAAATTAACCAAATAAAACAAAAACATAAAGATCAAATATTAAATATTGAAATAAAATATAATTCTTATTTGAACCAAATACAAAAAGAACAAAAAGAAAAAGAAAAAAATTTTTCAAAAACGATTCAAAAAAATAATATTTTTTTTCAAAAAAAATTAAATCAACATAATAAAATTTTAAACGAAATACAGCAAATTTTTTGTCAAAAAGAAAACAACTTAAAAGAAAAAACAAAAAAACTAATTAAAACAAATAAATTAAAAATGTTTGGTATTCTGGAATTTAAAAACAATACACAAAATACAAATTTTATTATATTATTGAAAACAAATAAACAAAACAAAATAGAAAATTTTAAAAATATATATCTTTGGCAACTAAAATATATTTTTTTAAAATCATTAAGTCAAAAAAACATCAAAATTATCAATATTGAAAATATTTCGGAAGAAACGATTAATAATTTAAAAATTCAACAAAATAAATTTTCTTGCCAAAAAGAAAAAGAAATTATCGATAATCATTTTCTAAAAGAAATTAAATTGTTGGAATTAAATTTTCAAATTGCTGAAATAATAAAAAAATATAAAAATATAAATAAAGAATTAAAAGAAATTAAAGAACAAGAAGAAATAAAATATTCTTATGAACATGAAAAATATAAAGTAGATATTGAATTAAACCACTTAGAGTATCATAAAAAAAAAATAACTACTCAACAAGAAAAAGAAGAAAAAGAAAATTTAATTAAAATTCAATCAAAAATTGAACTTATAAAATTCGATTCCAAATATTTAGAAAATATAATTGAAAATATTAATCAAACAATAAATTTAAATAAAAAAATAATAGATTTAGAACAAACACATTACAAAAATAATATTTTTAAAAACATCAATTTTGAACAACAAACAGAATTTTTTCATAAAAGAACTGATATGGAAAAATTAGAAATAGAATACGATATCAAAAATTTTTTTTTGTATAAAAAAAATATTTTAGATAATTTGATTTTATTCATTGATTATATGGATTCCAAAAATCAAATACAAAATAATTTATTTTATAACCTTAAAAATCAAACAAAAAAATATTTAGAACAAAAAACATATCAAACAAAAGAACTAATAAGAATACAAAATTTATGTAAATTATTTTTAAATAATTTTCAAAATAAACAATTTGATTCTCTTAATATCTTAAGAGAAGAAATGGATAATTTAGAACAATTAAATCTTCAAAAAGAAATTGATTTGTATAATAATATCTATAAATATACTAAAAAAAATATTTTTTATATTCATGATTTAGTTAATAAAAATAAATTAAAAAATAAAAAAGATTACTTTTCAATAGAAAATGAAATTAAAATTTATGAACGAAATTATATCTTTTTGAAAAAAACCGTCATTTTATTACAAGAAAAAAAACAAAAAAAACAATTACAAAACAAAAAATATATTCAAAAAATCAAAAAAATTCAAGAAAAAAAAATAAAAAAACATATTTTATATCAAAATAAAATTTCTTTTTATTTAAATAAAATAACTAATTTAAAAACAAATCCATCTTTAATCAAAAAAATTTATTTTAGATTTTGTATAAAAAAAATCATTTCTTATTATTTAAAAGAGTTAAAAAATATTCAATTTCTAAATAAATTTTTAAATAAAGAATATATTTATTTATCAAAAATTAAATACAATTTTAATAAAGATATAAAATTAGAACAAACAGAATTGCTTAATAAAATGTATCAAAAAATGTTATGGCTATCTGAAAATTTTTTAAAAATAACTCAAGAAATTCATAAAATAAATATCCAAAAAACAAAAAAAATACAAATAAAAGAAAAATATAATCTTGATAATCAGTTTCTCAATAACAAAAAAATATTTGAAAATAAATTACAACAAAGAAGAAAAGAAAACATTCTTATTAAAGAAAATTTTAAAGATGTTTTAATTGAAATTCAAAACCATTTTAAAAAAAAATTAAATCAAATAGAAACAGAAAAATTAAATAAAGAGAACGACTTAATTCAAGACTTTAATATCCAAAAAAAATTATTCTTGCAAAAACAAAAGATAGAAAAAGACAAAAACGATTTAATAACAAAAATGCAAGCAAAAGAAGAACAAAAACTTCTTATTACAAGAATAAAAATACAAAAAAAATATAATTCACATAATTTATTTTTATCAAAACAAAAAGAAAAAAATAAAAAAAATTTTAAAAAAAAAATTTCTTATTTTTCTTGGATAAAAAAAATTCATATATGGAAAACAAAAATATTTTTTTATTTTAAAAACATAAAAAATAAGTTAGAATTAAAAAAAACTTATTCCCAAAATAAAAAAAAACTAAATCATAAAATAAAAATACAATTATTTTTATACAACCAATTTATTCTTTTTTTGTAAATTAACAATAATTTTTTCAAATATTATATAATATTGTTTGTATATAAAAAATAAAATTTTTTTATGTTTATTATTTTTTTAAAAAATATTATTTCAAATATATTTCTTTTTAATTATTTACATTATTTAATTTTAAAAAAAGGAACTGAAAATTGAACATAGGGCAACAAATTAGAAATTTAAGATTAGAAAGAAAAATAACTCAACAAGATTTAGCTAAGAAAATAAATGTAACTAGTGGATATATTTCTCAAATAGAAAATAATTTAATTTCTCCTTCTTTAAAAATTTTATTTTCTTTATTAAAAATTTTTAAAAAATCAGCTTCAGAATTTTTTCAAGAAGAACAAAATATAGAATTAATTCATAAAAAGGAAGATTTCTTAATTGTCAAAGAACCAAATCTTAAAAATACTATTTATTATCTTTTCCCTTATCTTACAAGATATCGAATAGAACCGACAATTATAGAAATTGAACCCAAAGGACAAACTAAGATTAATATTGCAAAAAAAGAAGATGTTTTTGGTTTTGTACTTGAAGGAGAAGTTGTTTTAATTTTAGATAAATTAAGATTTTTTTTAAGTAAAGGAGATACTTTTTACTTATCAACGGATAAGAAATATTATTTATTAAATCAAAATGAGGAAATAACCAAAATATTAAAAATCATTTCATCTTCGAAATAAATTATAAAGGATATCATCAAAATGAGAAAAATCGTTATAGCTGGTAATTGGAAAATGAATAAATGTAAAGGGGCGACCAAGAGGCTTAAATATCGTGCTATTTAACCAATAGCCAGGGAAGATTTCCCCTGAATGCATATCTTCGGTTTGTTAAACGAAAGAATAACAGATTACAGCAGAAGGTAAAAGCGAATTGAGACGAAACAGTATAGTCAAAAAGATTCCGCGAGCAAATTTGGATATGGATAAGGATGAAAAACCCTAAGAGGAATAAAGTGAGGTAATCTTCTAACTTAACGGCAACTGTGTAAATCCGTTAATCTAGATAGCTGGAAATTGTCTTTGTGTTTCGCAGTGAAATCATCATAAACCTAGACTCCACCCATAGCTGGACAAGCAACTCTTGTCTAAGGTTAATTCCGCAAGCTGGGTCAAACTTCACCTAAGTCCAAAAGGTAGATATTTAAAGTAACTGGTAGATTCCTAAACCTCAGTTTTTCGGAAACAAATAAGGATAGGGTATTTGAAGGAAACTCAATTTATCCGAGTCCTTAGAGGCAAGGAAAAAGAGACTATTTAGTAATCGTTGGAGTAAAAATGAGGATGGAATACCTAATTCAATCGACCAACCAAGTCGAAGGTTAACAACCTTTAAAGGGTGAAAATAGTCAGTAATTCTAGAGATAGAATTATGGAAAGCCGTATGCTTGAAAACTTGCTTGTACGGTTTGGGACGGGACCAACTGTAATAAAAGATTCGCATCTTAAACGCAGTTGATTTATCGTCATATTCAGCTTTGAATTTCGTTTATCAAATTAATAATAAAATACCTGATAGAAAAAAAGTAGAAACTATTATTTTTCCACAAATAACTTTATTAGATGTTTTAACTCGAATAGAAGGAAAAAATTTGAGAATAGGTGCTCAAAATGTTTTTTACAAAAATGAAGGCGCTTATACAGGAGAAATTTCTCCTAAAAATATACATTCATTAGGTGTTAAATACGCTTTAATCGGACATTGTGAAAGAAGAACACTTTTTGGTGAAACAGACCAAACAGTTAATTTAAAACTTCTAGCTCTTTTAAACATAAATATTTATCCTATCGTTTGTATAGGAGAAGATATTAATACTAAAAACGAAAACAAAACTAAAATATTCTTAGAAACACAATTAGAAAATATTTTCCAAAACGTTCCACAAGATTATGTAGAAAAAATTATATTAGCTTATGAACCTTTTTGGGCGATCGGAACAGGAAAAAGTCTTCAACCTGAAGATTCCAACGAAATTATAAAAAATATCCGTCAAAAAGTAGCTTCTTTGTTTTCTAATGAATTAGCTCAAAAAATAAGAATTATTTATGGCGGTTCTACTAATGAATCTAATATAGAAATTATTTTAAAACAAAAAGAAATTGATGGTGTTTTAATAGGAAATAGTTCTTTAGAAGTATCAAGTTTCTTATATTTCACTAAAATAGGACTTAAAATATATAACGAAAAATATTATGATAATTTAGAATAATTTTGATGTAAAAAAAAAAAAAAAGAAAGTTTTTTAAAATAAAAATGGAAAAACAAAAATTGTTAAATAATTTAAATGAAAAACAAAAAGAAGTTATTATTTCAGATAAAAAAGCTATTTATCTTCATGCTGGTGCAGGAACAGGAAAAACAACTACTTTAACCAATAAAATATTTCATTTAATCAATAATTTACATATAGATGGAGATAATATTTTAGCAATAACTTTTACTAATAATGCAGCTAAAGAAATGCGACAACGTTTGAAAGAATTTATTTCTTTTCATGATTTTTCTCGTTTAACAATTTGTACTTTTCATTCTTTTGGGTATTCGTTTTTAAAAAAGAATATTGCTTATCTTAATTCAAATTTAACTTCTTCTTTTTTTATTATCGACGAAAAAGAAAAAAAAAAAATTATCAAAGAAAAAATAGATATTTTAAAATTAGATAAAGACAAATATAAAGCTAAATATTTAATAAAAAAAATCTCTGATATCAAAAATAATAAAATAAAAAAACAAATTTTTGAAGAATTAGAAATACAAAAACAAATAAATATAGAATTGCGTTCTTCTGAAGAAAAACAAATTTTTAATTTTTACGAAGAATATTTAAAAAAAAATAATTTTCTAGATTTTGACGATTTAATCATTTACACTTATCAAATATTAAAAAATAATACTTCTTTAACTTCTTTTTATCAAAAGAAATTCTCTCATATTTTAATAGATGAATTTCAAGATATTGATTTGATTCAATATCAAATAATTAAAATGATAGGTCAAAATAATTTTATTTTCGTTGTAGGAGATCCGAATCAAAATATATATAGTTTTAGAGGATCAGAACCTTTGTGTAATAAATTATTTATAAAAGATTTCAAGGGTAATATTTTTTATTTAGATCAAAATTATCGTTCTTCTCAAAATATTTTAGATAAAGCTAATTTATTAATTAAATATAATTATGATGAAAAACAAAATCATTTCAAAAACAATCTTAAAAGCAATATTACTCATGGAAAAGTTATTTATAGAAACTTTCAAAATGATAAAAAAGAATCAGAATTTATTGCTAAAAAAATCAAAAAATTAGTTCAAAATTCAAAATATAATTACAAAGATATAGCTATTTTATACAGAATGAATAAATTATGCAAAGAGATAGAAAACAATTTAATTATTCAACACATTCCTTATATAATTAAAAGTTCTACTTCTTTCTATCAAAAAAAAGAAATTAAAGATTTTTTAGCTTATCTAAAAGTCCTTCTCTTTCCTAAAAATGATTTCGATTTTAAAAGAATTATTAACACTCCTCCACGCCAAATAGGAAAAACAACTATAAATAAATTAGAAAAAATAGCTAATGAAAGAAAAATTTCTTTGTTCGAAACTATGGATTATGTTTCTGAACAAGATACAATAAAGTTAAAAATTAATAATTTAAAAAAAACATTTCAAGAACTTTTAAAAATTTTTCATGATGAATCAAAATGTAATTTATCAAATTGTATAAATTTAATTAATGAAAAAATTAAATATTCTGAAATTTTAGATAAAAAAGAAAAAGATAAAAATAATTATAATAACTCAAACGAAAACAAAATTAAAAATAATTTAGATAATTTGCAAGACATTTTCAATTTAGAAAATCAAAAACAAAAAGGTACTTTTGTAGAAAAATTAAATGAATTATTAAATAAAATAACTTTGTATAGCGAAAAAGATGATAATGATAAAAATCAAGTTCTTTTATCCTCAATACATAAAGTTAAAGGTTTAGAATTCAAAATTGTTTTTGTTATAGGTTTGGAAAATAATATTTTTTTAGATGATATAGAAGAGTACGGCGAAAAAAATGTCCAAGAAGATAGAAGAATCGCTTATGTTGCGATAACAAGAGCAAAAGAATTACTTTTTCTTACAAGCGCAAATGTTAGAAAATTCTTATTTCGTAATAAACAAAATGAATTTACACGACCTGTATCTTTTTTAGAAGAAATGAAATTTACTGAAACAAAAGAAAACATAATAATATCGGAACCTAATAAATATAAGTCTATTGACATAACAAAAGATGAAAATAAAACATCTTATAAAGTAGGAGATAAGGTTATGCACAATATATTTGGAAAAGGTCTTATTATCTCTGTTAACAAAGATATCTTGTCAATAATTTTTAAACCTCACGGGATAAAAAAAATTCTCATTACACATAATTCTTTCAAAAAAATTTAATATCTCTTGAAAATTATTTTAAATTTATCAATATTAAATTATGAAAAAAATATACATAAAAAATTAAATTTTTTTCAAATAAAATAAATATCGATTTTAAAATTCGATATCTATTTTTTTGTATTTAATACATTCTGTTTTTTTATCTATATTAATAAAAATAAATTATTTTGAATATAAATAAAATTATGATTAGTAATTAATTTTATAAATTTTATTTTCGAATTTTTACCAAAATTAAAT
>NZ_JAHRHX020000115.1:0-1240 GCF_020312115.2 Candidatus Phytoplasma sp. AldY-WA1 | reverse complement strand
TTTTTAAGTTCTTTTGAGTTAAAGCGTTTTGAACTGTTCTTAATTTCTTCTTTTTGTTGAATTAAAACTCATTTTGAGATGTTAATAAATTTTTATCTTTTGAGTTAAAGCGCTTTGAACTGTTCTTAATTCTTTGTTCTTCGAGTTAAAGCGTTTCGAACTGTTCTTAATTCTTCTTTTGTTGAATTAAATCATTTTGAGTTGTTGTTAAAGCTTCTGTTTTGTTCTGAACCATTGAGATGTTAATAAATCTTTTTATTTCCATCATCATTTACACCAATAATTTCTATGTCTGTAGAATCATTTTGAACTGTTCTTAATTCTTCTTTTTTTTGAATTAAATCATTTTGAGTTGTTGTTAATTCTTTTGTTTTTGTTCTTAAATCATTTTGAGATGTTAATAAATCTTTTTCTTTTTGAGTTAAAGTACTTTGAATTGTTCTTAATTCTTGTTCTTTTTGAGTTAAAGTGTTTTTAGTTGTTGTTAAAACTTCTGTTTTTGTTCTTAAATCATTTTGAGATGTTAATAAATCTTTTTCTTTTTTATTTAAAGTACTTTGAACTGTTCTTAATTCTTGTTCTTTTTGAGTTAAAGCGTTTTGAACTGATCTTAATTCTTGTTCTTTTTGAGTTAAAGTGTTTTGAACTGTTCTTAATTCTTCTTTTTGTTGAATTAAATCATTTTGAGTTGTTGTTAAAGCTTCTGTTTTTGTTCTTAAATCATTTTGAGATGTTATTACACCCGATTCAGAATCTTTATTTGTTTCGCTGACTGGTTCAGAACCTTTTCGAAACCAAGTAAACGGATTTAATTTGTCTATAATTTTATTTTTCGTAATAGAACCTTTATTTGTTTCGTCTGATTCAGAACCTTTTTGAAACCAAGTAAACGGATTTAAAAAACCCGTTATTTCTTTTTGTATTGAAGCTAATACCTCTGTTTTTAATTCTCCAATTTGATATTGTAAATTTCCACTAGTTTTGTTGATTTCTGTTTTTATTGAAGCTAATACATCGTTTTTATCTTTTTGAAGAGAAGAATCCCATTTATACACAATTTTATTTAAATTTTCACTAGTTTTGTTGATTTCTGTTTTTAATGAAGCTAATACGTCTGTTTTTAATTCTCCAATTTGATATTGTAAATTTTCACTAGTTTTGTTGATTTCTGTTTTTAATGAAGCTAATACGTCTGTTTTTATTTCGTCTTTATCGTTTTGAAAAGCATGTATTGTATTAA
>NZ_JAHRHX020000114.1:0-1248 GCF_020312115.2 Candidatus Phytoplasma sp. AldY-WA1 | reverse complement strand
GTTACAAAAACAATATCATCGTTAAACACAACTATTTCTGTTAAAGAACAAGAATTAAATAATTTAAAATCACAATTAAAAAAAGATATTTTAAATCAGCAAGAAAAAAAAGAAAAATATGAATCATCTAATACAAAATATTTAGAAGAATGTAAAAAAAAAGAAGACAAAATTAAACAAGAATTTGATAGTAACAATGTTTCTAGAATAAAACTTTACTTTCTTAAAGAAATTTATGACATTAATAATTCTGATACTCATTCTTCTTTACATGTAAAATGCGATTGGGATATAGGCGAAATTAAATACGACGGCGGTGCATCAAATAAACGTTTGAATGAATTTTTATCAGAACAACTTAAGAAATGGCAAGATCAAGGAGAATCAATAAAAATAGAACCTTCAGAAATAAAAGAAACATGTGACCGATTAAACAATCTATTGAAAGAAGAATTATCGGATGAAGAATATCATGAAATGATGGATAATTTGAATAATGAAAATTTGAATATAGTCGAAAATACAGTTGGAAAAAAATTTGCGGAATATCTAAAAAACAATTATACATCTGTCGGAAATAAAGAAATAAAAAAATTGGAACAAATTGACAAAAATAAAAAAGATTATATGGAAAAAATAAAAATTAGAATAAATGAAGATTATATGAAAAAAGCTAAAGAAAATGCTGTTGCAATGTTGAGTCCTCGATCCCAATATGTTCCGCTACGAATACGTAATAAAAAAAGATAGAGGAAGATAATAAAAAGTCGTATAATTATTATTTTTAATTAAAAAGAGGAAAGACAAAATTTTTTTGAAAAAAGAAATCGAAACAAATAAAAAAAAAACAATAAAAACTAAAAAACAAACAACAATTTATAAAAAAAATAAAGATCAACCAATTGTTATTAAGTTGAATATGCCTGAAACACCGATAAACGGAAATAATAATTTATTTTTTTGGGATTTGATTAATTTAATTATTTCTATTGGAGTTATATCAAGTTGCCTTTTTACTTTTTTAAAATCCAAAAATCAAATGAAAGAGATTGAACAAAATATAAACAACTTTCAAAAACATAATAATCAAGTAACTGATAAATTAGAAAAATCTGTTGATGATTTAAGAAATCAATCTTTAGATTGTATTTTAGAAGAAGAAGTTTATAAAAAACTAGAAGAAGAAGTTTATACAAAACTATTAGATAAAGTAAAAAAAGAATTTAATGTAACAAAAGAATTGAATCC
>NZ_JAHRHX020000022.1:0-14533 GCF_020312115.2 Candidatus Phytoplasma sp. AldY-WA1 | reverse complement strand
TAAAGATGGAATTATTAAAGAAGAAGAAAAAGAATATTTAGAAAAAGCAGAAAAAAACATGTAGCATATTTATATTAATCTTTTGGAGATAATCCATTTCAAATTTAATTTTTAAAAAAAAGAGAGTATTTTAAATATGAATAATAATGATATTAATAACAAAAAACAAAATAAATTTTTTCTTTTAATTCCTTATTTTTTAATTATTTTAGCATTATTATTTATTTTTTTTAAAAGATATAATAATTTACAACAAGAAAATAAAGATTTAAAACAAGAAAAATCAGTTGAACCAGTTAAAGAAGAATTTAATTTTTTCTTTAAACCTTATTTAACTTATAAAGATAAAGAAGGTAATACAATTAGAGAATATAATTTTTTCCCTGGTATGAAACCTACCGGTAAAGACCATAAAGGTAGATTAAATTATTTTTCATTTAAAGAATTTATAGAAAATGCAAAAAAATATAATTTTAATACATTTCCAGTTATTACAGGTGAAGGTTCAGAAAATATATATAATTTAGAATATGAAAACGGACAAGAAAAAAAGGAACACGGCTGGAGAGTTTCGAAAGCTAATTTTAATTTAATTTTAACTAATAAACCATATGATAATCCTAAACGAATGACACAATCAACAAGTGGTAATTTTGATGATTATAATGGTTTTGTAAATGCATCATATTGTTTTTTAGATCATAAAACTTTTTTAGATTTTTTAGAAATAGCTAAAAATCGTCCTTCTGAATTTGAAAAATTTACTCATATGCGTTTTGTAACAAAAAATTTAGAAGCTGAATTTGATTCTGTTTATTTTGGTTTAAATGCTGTTCCAGATTGGATTCCAGGTTTAAAAGATGATTATAGAGATTTTTTTAATGATAAATATATTGGTTATTTGAAAAATAGTATGTTTAGTGAAATTTTATTACAACAAACAAATGAAATTAATAATAAATATGCATCTAGTAAAACATATGTATTTGGTATAAATTTAGAATTAGAAGAAAAAGAAATATTTTATAATAAAACTAATCAAATTGAAAAAAGATATGTAATTAAAAAAGATTATCTTAAAAGAAATTTTAAATATTTAACATGGGCTCTTAAAGATAAAATAAATAATGATGATTTTAAAAATTTCGAAGATTTAAATAAAAATTTCGAATCTCGTACTCTTAGTGATACAAAACAACCAAGAAGATTGTTTAATGTAAAATAAATAAAAATATAATTGAAAATGATAAAAAATATCATTTTCTATTTTATTTTTTTTGTAAAAATACAGATATATTTAAAAATAAATGTAATTAGAAATATAGATATATTTAAAAATACATAAAAATAAAAAGATTTTAATAAAAAAAAGTAAGAGGCTATATAAACATGCAAAAACAATCAATACATATAGAATATTTAACAATAAAAAAAAGAAGATATATTATTATCAAAAAAACACTCAAAAAATGGTTCAATTGATTAATCAAAATGAATCATTGAGTAGTTTTGAAATAGAAAAAATTAAAAAAGAATTCATTAATAATTTATTCTATTTCAAAACTACTGATTATGGAATTGGTGCTTTTTCAAATTTTTTAAACCTTCATATCTTCCAGCTACAAGCAGCCACGCAAGAAAACCGTTTAAAAACTTTGAAAAAACGTAAAATTATGTTTATTCAACATGAATTAAGAGATTTAAATTATTCAATTTCAATTGAAGAAATAAACGAAGAAATAGATTTTTATTATGAAATAGCAAAATCTCTTTATAAAAGAAAAGATAAAAAAGAAATCCTTAAATTTATTAAAACTAAACTAAACGAAAATAAAGATTTACAAGAAAAATTTAAAAAAGAAGTTTCAAATCCAGTCGAATATTTTAAAAGATTAAATACTGATGAAATTTTTTTAAAAAAAGTTTATAATAATGTTTGTCTTTTTGTTGGACGTAATAAAGAAAACCATATAATCCCAAACCCTTTTTTTAATGTTGAATCAAAAAAAGAAGAAATTAAAAGAAATATTAAAATAAGTAAAAACAACGCTAGACACAAAGCTATATTTAATTTTCATAAAGAAAATAAGATTAGTTTTTTAACTCTAACATTAGCACACTATAACAAAAATGGCATAGTTTCAAAACAAACTAAAGACCTTATAACAACAACAAAATTAGTAAAAATTTTTATAAAAAAATTAAAAATTCTTTATACTAATTTTTTAAAAAAAACAAAAAACAAAGAACAAATAAAAAATAAATTAAAAAAATTTAAATATTTTATTGCTTCACAACAACAAAAAAACAAAACATGGCATTTTCATATTATGTTTAATGTTGATTTATTAAAAATCTTCGATTATACTAATATAATGATTTGTAAAAAAGGATTAAAACCTGCTTCAGAGTTTTTAGAAAACGACGAATATTATAGAGAAAATAAAAACAAATATCAAAATCAAGGCTGGAAAAAAATCACTGATGAAAATTTAATAATTCCTTGTATTTTTAAATTATGGGCGGATATCGTACAAGAACAACTACCATATTTAAAAAAATTAAATCCTCGTGCTCAAAACTTACAAATCTTTTATAAACAAAAAGAAAAAGAAACACTTAAACATGAAATTAAAGAATGTTATTTAAAAAAAACAATAGTAAAAAAAACATCGCAATTTTAATCGGTGAATATGTAAGTAAATATGAAGCTGGATTAAATGATAAAGAAATAGATAAAATGATTTTACAAAAACAAAAACATTTAATCAATCGTAATCTATTTCAATTTTCGCGTAGCTGTAAAAAACTAATTATTGAAAAAACAATAAAATATCTTCCTTATGATTTAGAACATTCACAATATCAATTAACAAGCTTTTATCTTGAAAATATTTTAAATTTCAAAAAAAACCATCCTTTATTTTCATTAACAAGAAATACTATTTTAAAACAAAACAAAAAAAAGTATGTTATAAAAACGAACAAAAAGAAGCTTTAGATTTTGAAGAAAATAAAAAGCAATATCTTATTAAATTCAAACAAAAAAAAGGTAGATTATCTCTTTTTTGTGGAAAAGTTTTTTATTCTTTGAATATGTATAAAAATTATTTAAATAGTCCTAAATATATTCAAACACTTAATCTATTAGAAAAATGTTTTTATATTAGTACATTAAAAACAAAAATGCCATTAACTGATTTTGAATTAGAACATAATATTAAAACTACACAATTTAGTATTTATGAGTGTTCTAATGAAATACGATTAAGGAATTAAAAAAAAATTACAACGAAAAAAGCCTGTTTTAAAAGGTTTCTTTTTGTTGTATTTGTTTTTTTATTGTTGAAAAACAATAAAAAAAATGTATAACATAAGTATAAATCATAAAAATATTTTTTTAAAAAATAAGTACTAATTTTTTTTAATAATATTTTTTTCATTTTAATTCGATTTATCAACTATTCCACCCTTGAAAGGAATAGGTGATAATTGAAAAACACAAATTTTTATTATTATTTTAAAATTAAAAAAATCTAAATAATAAAGGAATAAAAAATGTCATTTAATAATAATAACAATGGATGGAAAAATTTTTTCTTATATTGGGTTTTTCAGTAATAGCGGTCGTTGTACCTTTAGTATGGTATCTTGCTTCTAAAGGGTATTTACAAGTCTTTTATACACCTGTTAAGTAAGAATTTTAAAATAATAATTGAAAGGATGAAAAAAAATGAAATTAAGAGGTTTTCTTTCACTTTGTGGAATTGGAATTTGTGTTGTATTCGGTCTTTATATGTTCGGATTTATTCAGCCTAATAAAGAAAATTTAGATTTCTTAGTTGAAAAACAACCTAAGACTGAAAAAAACAACCAGGTACACCATCAAATCTACCTTCAAATACAACAAATACAACAAATACAACAAATACACAAGGAAAATAATTAATAATTAATTAAAAAAACACAAAATTTTAATTGTTTTATTTCTTTGTAAAGCATAAATTAACATATTTTTTGAGCGGGCGTTGTTTTGTATGTTAATTTATGTTTTACAAAGAAATAAAACATGAATTTTAAAATAAAATTTTATTCTTTTGTAAAATGTAAATATATATATCTTCGTCGTGGTCCGTATATATGTTTATGTTTTACAAAAGAATAAAATAAGAAAGGAACACGAAGAATGAAAAATTATTTTTCAATGAAAAACATTTTACAAGTTTTTGAAACGAACGAACACAATAAAAATCACAACTTGCAGCAAAACCATTTTACAAGTTTTTGAAACGTTTGATCACAATAAAAGATTGCAACAAATTAATAATGCTTTATTTTTAGCTATTCTTTCAAATGAAAAAATAAAAATATTTGAAAAATACGGAGTGAAACAGCTTTTATATGTATTTTTAAAAATATTGATGGAAAAGATTTAGATGATATTTTTAAAATGATATATATAGATGTATGAAGAGAATGAGAGATTTTTAAATAAAGAAGAAAAAAGATTTGATATTAAGATTAAACAAAGGGAGCGGACCGCGGCAATAAAGAAGAAGATTTTTATAATTAACAAAAAAATATAGCTTTATTTAAAAATAAATTTATTTTAAAATAAAGCTTTAAGAAAAAAAAGACGCCCGCGGCAATACAAAACAATACAAGTAAATAAAAAGTAAATAATCAAACAAACAATCAAAAAATCTATATAGAAAATAAAATAATGAATAAAGAAGATATCACAATGTCAAAAACGCTCAAAAATTTATGATTTGATTAATCAAAATGAATCATTGAGTAGTTTTGACATAAAAATTATAAAAGAATACTATCATAATTTATTTTATGTCAAAACTACTAGTAGAACTGGAAAGTAATAGGTGATAATTGAAAAACACAAATTTTTATTATTATTTTAAAATTAAAAATCTATAATAAAGGAATAAAGAATGTCATTTAACAATATAACAACGGATGGAAAAATTTTTTTCTTATATTGGGTTTTTCCAGTAATAGCGGTCGTTGTACCTGTAGTATGGTATCTTGCTTCTAAAGGATATTTACAAGTCTTTTATACACCTGTTAAGTAAGAATTTTAAAATAATAATTGAAAGGATGAAAAAAAAATGACATTAAGAGCTTTACTTTCACTTTGTGGAATCGGAATTTGTGTTGTATTCGGTCTTTATATGTTCGGATTTATTCAACCTAATAAAGAAAATTTAGATTTCTTAGTTGAAAAACAACCTAAGACTGAAAAAAAACAACCAGGTACACCTTCAAATCCACCTTCAAATCCACCTTCAAATACACAAGGAAAATAATTAATAATTAATTAAAAAAATACAAAATTTTAATTGTTTTATTTCTTTGTAAAGCATAAATTAACATATTTTTTACGCGGGCGTGTTTCGTATGTTAATTTATGTTTTACAAAGAAATAAAACATGAATTTAAAATAATAAAAATCCTTAAGAGAAATAAAAAAAATGAAATTTAAAAATTTTAAAAGAGTAGCTTTATCAGATATAGATTTTAAAAATGGTCGTGGATGGTTTAAAATATTACATTTAAATAATATAAATATAAAATTTATATCTACATCAGAAATAGAATCTTGTAAAATTATTATATTTGATGATGGAAAAGAAGAAAAATATTATATAAAAGAAAAAAAAAGACGCCCGCGGCAATACAAAACATGCAAGTAAATAAAAAAAAAAATAATCAAATAAAAACAATATATTAAAAGAGAGAGAGGAACGCGCCCGCGGCAATAAAAACATGCAAGTAAATAAAAAAATAAATAATCAAACAAACAATCAAAAAATCTATATAGAAAATATAACAATGAATAAAGAAGATATTTCATTGTCAAAAAACGCTCAAAAAATTTATGATTTGATTAATCAAAATGAATCATTAAGTAGTTTTGATATAAAAAAAATTAATAAAGAATTCTATAGTAATTTATTTTATATCAAAACTACTAATTATGGAACTGGAGCTTATTTTAATGGTTTAAATCTTCATTCCTTCCAGCTACAAGCCGCCATGCAAGAAAACCGTTTAAAAACTTTAAAAAAACGAAAAATTATGTTTATTCAACATGAATTAAGAGCTTTAGATTATTCACTTTCAATTGATGATATAAATAAAGATATAGATTATTATTTTGAAATAGCTAATGAATTATATAAAAGAAAAGATAAAAAAGAAATCCTTAAATTTATTAAAACTAAACTAAACGAAAATAAAGATTTACAAGAAAAATTTAAAAAAGAAGTCTCAAATTCAGTCGAATATTTTAAAAAATTAAATACTGATGAAATTTATTTAAAAAAAATTTATAAAAATGTTTGTCTTTATGTCAAAAGAAATAAAGAAGATGAGATATACCCGAATCCTTTATTTAATGTTGAAACTAAAAAAGAAGAAATTTTAAGAAACATTCGTATTAGTAAAAACAACGCTAGATATAAAGCAATCAACAATTTTAATAAAGAAAAAAAGATTAGTTTTTTAACTCTAACACTAGCACACCATAACAAAAACGGTCTTATTTCAAAAGAAACTAAAGACCTTATAACAACAACAAAATTAGTAAAAAGTTTTATAAAAAAATTAAAAAACCTTTATACTAATTTTTTGAAAAAAACAAACAATAAAGAAGAAACAAAAATTAAATTAAAAGAATTTAAATATTTTATTGCTTCACAACAACAAACAGGAGAGAGAAAAAAAAATAACTCTCAACAACAAACGAAAACAAACAAAAAACCACAAAAACCATCTAATGTGTGGCACTTCCATATTATGTTTAATATTGATTTATTAAAAATATTCGATTCTACAAATGTAATGTTTTGTAAAAAAGGAGAAAAAAAAGCTTCAGAGTTTTTAGAAAACGACGAATATTATAAAGAAAACAAAAACAAATACAAAAATCAAGGCTGGAAAAGAACCACTGATAAAAATTTAATAATCCCTAACATTTTTAAATTATGGGCGGATGTCGTACAAGAACAACTACCACAATTAAAAAAATTAAATCCACGTGCTCAAAATTTACAAATATTCGAAGAACAAAGAAGAATAATAAAAGAAAACGGAGTTAAAAAAGAATTAAAAGAAACAATAAAATATGAAATAGAAGAATGTTATTTAAGAAAAACAACAGTTAAAAAAAACATCGCAATTCTAATCGGTGAATATGTAAGTAAATACGGAGCCGGTTTAAGTGATAAAGAAATAATAAAAATGATTAAACAAAAACAACAAAACAAAATTAATCGTAATTTATTTCAATTTTCGCGTAGCTGTAAAAAATTAATAGTAGAAAAAACCATAAAATACCTTCCTTATGATTTTGAAGATCCACAATATCAATTAACAAGCTTCTATCATAAAAATATTTTAAATTTTAATAAAAACCATCCTTTATATTCATTATTAAGAAACAGCATTTTAAAACAAAATAAGAAAAAAGTATGTTATAAAGATAACACTAAAGAAGCTTTAGATTTTGAAAAAAATAAAACGCAATATCTTATTAAATTCAAACAAAATAAAGGTAGATTATCTTTTTCTTATATAAAAGGTTTTTATTCTTTAAATATGTTTAATAATTATTTAAAAAGTCCTAAATATATTCAAACCCTTAATTTATTACAAAAAATGTTTTTTATTAAACAATTAAAAACAAAAGAACCATTAACTGATTTTGAAAAAGAACATAATATTAAATTTACACAATTTAATAATTATATAAGTCCTTTAGAAATACGGTTAAGGAATTAAAAAATAAAAATATTTATAATAATAACAGCCTGTTTTTAAAGGTTTATTTGTGTTGTATTTATTTTTTTTATTGTTGAAAAACAATAAAAAAAATTTATAATATAAGTATAAATCATAAAAATATTTTTTGAAAAAAATAATTATTAAATTTTTTTTAATAATATTTTTTTCATTTTGATTCGATTTATCAACTATTCCACCCTTGAAAGTAATAGGTGATAATTGAAAATCACAAATTTTTATTATTATTTTAAAATTAAAAAAATCTAAATAATAAAAGGAATAAAAAATGTCATTTAACAACAATAACAACGGATGGAAAAATTTTTTTATATATTGGTTTTTTCCAGTAGTAGCGGTCGAAGAAAAGAAATAATATACAAGAAAGATAACGAAAGAAGAATATATGAATTATTATTAAAAATTGAAAAATTTAAATATAAAACAGTTGAAAAATAATATACGTAGACAAACCAGTTGAAAATCAAGCTGATAAAGAAAGGATAAAAGATTTAGAAAAATAATAGAAGAAAACAAAAGAGCACTTAAATTTTATGAATCAACTAGAAGAACAACCTTTTTTAATTAGACAAAAATTATATTTTTTTAAAAATAAAAGTAAGTTAATAATATTTATAAAAAAAACAAGTAAAGGAGGTATAAAATGTTAAAACAAATAATAGCTTTTTTATTTATAATTGCATATTTAATATACAATATAAACATAAAAGAAAATAACAATATAGATAATTATTTAAAAAAATATTTAAATAATAAAAATATATTATTATGAGAGTCCCTAACACTGATCTTTTCAATTATTTATTTTCTTTTAATTTTGCATCTATAAAATATCTTTATTATTTTATAAAAGACTCTTTTTATAATTGCTTCTTAACAAAAGAAGGCTTTTTATTTTCAAAAACCGTCGGATGGAATTTTAACTTTTTAAATATGTTTAATTTTTTAAAAACTATAGTTATCTTTATATGGGAACAATTAACAAAATATATTCCTTTTTTACAAGTCTTCGAATGGTTATTTGTTTTTTTAAAAACATGTTTAGACTATTTTAAAGAAATGATGGATAGTTTAAAACATATCTTTATGAAAGTTCCTGAAATTTTAAGTAGCAAAGCTTTATTAACTACTGCCGCAGTAGCAACAGCTGGCTATTCAGTTATAAAAGTAATTTGTGTAGGTGGTGGCGCTCTTATTGGTGCTGGTGTTTCAGGTGGTGCCGGTGCTGGTGCTGGTGCTGAAACTGGTAAAAGAATTGTTAATTTTTTTAGTGATACTGCGGAGAAAACCTCAACCGCTATTGAAAAAGCAGTTATGTATACTATAAAAGTTTTATTTATGGTTATTAATTTTGTTTTTAAAATCATGCTTGTTATTGGAAAATCTTTAATAACTATTGTTTTAAAATTTTTAGATATTTTTTATGTTTTTTTGAAAATATGGTATCGTTTTATAAGAATCTTTTTATTTATTATTAAAGCATTTATTATTATTATTTATCTTATTACATATTTAGTTTGTGATGAAACAACGGAAGATCCATTAATAAATTCTATTAGAAAGGAATTATATAAAAAGAAAAAATGATAATTAGTGTTAGAGGTCGTATGTATAGACTAATCCCTTTTATTATACTTACTTTAATTTTATTATTTTGTTTTTTATTAATTGTTAATGCTTGTTATAAATATCATTTAGAGACTGAAGAGAGAAGATTATTATTAAATACTGTTAAATGTGAAAAATGTAGATTGTTAGTTGATAAAAAACAAGTTGAAGAAGTAAAACTAGTTGAAGAAGTAAAAAAAGGATATTCATGTAAAGAATTACTTCAACAACATAAAGATAAAGAAGAAAGTTATAAAAAATTAATAACTGAAGAAATGAAGAATGAATTATTAGTTTTGAGAAATAAAATTGAATCATTCTAAATATAATAGAACTTTTTAGAAGAATTAGAAATAGAAGAAATAAAAAAATTTATAAGTAATAAAGTAAAATTTAATGGATTATAATTTAGATATAATATATAAATATATTGATGAGTACTATATCTTTATGAAGAAACATTATTAAAAGATTAAATATATAAAGTTTTAAAAAAAATGTTAATAATCAGGAGTAAAAAAGCAATAGAAAAAGACATTATGAATATGGATATATAATATAAAAGAAAAGAAAATGAAGAAATACTCTCTAAAAATAAAGAAAATATAAAAAATTACCTAAAAAATATCATTTTCTTTATTGAAAAAAATACAAAATATATTTAAAAATATCTTAATTTAAAAAATAAAGATTAACAAATAAAAAATATATAGCTTATTTAAAATAAATTATATTAAAATAAAGCCTTTAAAAAAAAAAAAAAAAAGGACGCCAGCGATAATATATAAACATACCAAAGTAAATAAACAAATAAAATCAAAACAAAACACAATGTAAATCAAGAGATCTATATAGAAATTATTTAACAATGAATAAAGAAGATATCTCAGTGTCAAAACACGCTCAAAAAATGGTTCATTTGATTAATCAAAATGAATCATTAAGTAGTTTTGAAATAAAAAAAATTACAAAAGAACTCTATCATAATTTATTTTATTTCAAAACTACTAATTATGGAACCGGAGCTTATTTTAATAGTTTAAATCTTCATTCCTTTCAGCTACAATCCGCCATGCAGGAAAACCGTTCAAAAATTTTAAAAAAAAGAAAAATCATGTTTATTCAACATGAATTAAAAGTTTTAGATCTTTCACTTTCAACTCATGATATTAACAAAAAAATAGATTTTTATCATGAAATAGCTAAAGAGATATATAACAAAAGAGATAAAAAAGAAATCTTTAATTTTATTAAAAATAAAATAAACGAAAATAAAGATTTACAAGAAAAATTCAATAAAGAAGTTTCAAATTCAGTCGAATATTTTAAAAAATTAAATACTGATAATATTTTTTTAAAAAAAGTTTATAAAAACGTTTGTCTTCATGTCAAAAGAAATAAAGAAAACGAGATATACCCGAACCCTTTTTTTAATATTGAAACTAAAAAAGAAGAAATTAAAAGAAATATTAAAATTAGTAAAAACAACGCTAGATATAAAGCAATCAACAATTTTCATGAAGAAAAGAAGATTAGTTGGTTGACTCTAACACTAGCACACCATAACAAAAACGGTCTTATTTCAAAAGAAACTAAAGACCTTACAACAACAACAAAATTAGTAAAAATTTTTATAAAAAAATTAAAAAACCTTTATACTAATTTTTTGAAAAAAACAAACAACAAAGAAGCAATAAAAATTAAATTAAAAGAATTTAAATATTTTATTGCTTCACAACAACAAACAGGAGAGAAAAAAAAACAAAATAACAAAACAAAACAACCATATAACAAAAAAAACAAAAAACCACAAAAACCATCTAATGTGTGGCATTTCCATATTATGTTTAATATTGATTTATTAAAAATATTTGATTCTACAGATGTAATGATTTGTAAAAATGGATTAAAACCTGCTTCAGAGTTTTTAGAAAACGACGAATATTATAAAGAAAACAAAAACAAATATCAAAATCAAGGTTGGAAAAGAACCACTGATAAAAATTTAATAATCCCTAATATTTTTAAATTATGGGCGGATGTCGTACAAGAACAACTACCACAATTAAAAAAATTAAATCCACGCGCTCAAAACTTACAAATATTCGAAGAACAAAGAAGAATAATAAAAGAAAACGGAAAAAAATTTATTAAACAAAATAAGAAAATAAAATTTACAAGAAAAATTTAAAAAAAGTTTCAAATCGATTGAATTTTTTTAAAATTAAAAATGATGAAAAATTTTAAAAAAAATTTATATAAACATTTGTATTAATCTTAAAAAACAAACAAAAAAAAATAGAAATCAACGAATGCAAATTAAAAGAAACAAATGAAAAAGACATCTCAACCATAATTGCTAAATATGTAAAATATGAAGCTGGTTTATGATAAAGAAATTAAAAAATGATCGATCAAAAAAAGCAAATTTTTTGGTCTAGAATTATTATCATTATTTCCTGTAACACCTATAATTGTGTAAACGTAATTATAGTATATATCAGTAGATTTGACAGTACAATGTCCCCATTTTTCGTCGTTGTAATAGATTTCACCTTTAACGTTTTCATTAATATATTCTTTGGTATTAGCTGCTATATTATCATCTAAACAAAGTTCTTTTGTTATGTATTTTGTTTCTTTTACACGACATGTGATTGTGTATGTGTAATTATAGTTTGAGTCAGTGAATTTGACAGTACAGTTGCCCCAGTTACAGTCATTATTAACAAATTTATATGACATTAAATGTTTATTAAATTCTTTGTGTGTTTCAATCCATTCTTCGGTTTTGGTTTGCATTTCTTGTATGGTATTAACTAGACCGAGGTCTATTGTTCTAGATATTTCTTGTTTTAAATGACATGTGATTGTGTATGTGTAATTATAGTTTGAGTCAGTGAATTTGACAGTACAGTTGCCCCAGTTTTCATCGTTGTAGGTGATTGTACCTGGTATGTTGTTTTTAATCCATTCTTTGGTTGAATATTGCATGCTGTCGACTACGCCGAGGTCAATTGTTTTTTCATTGTCAAAACTGAAAAGATAAATATTTTTTGCACCGTTGGCGTGTTTGAATAAAGTATCAGAATTATTACAGTTAGTAAAAACGCGTACTCCGTCATCGAAATATACAGCTTCAATTTTGTTGTTTTTGTAATCAAAATATCCATTTGAATTCAATGGAATAGCAATTGGGCCATTAGGGACTACGTTGTAACAACCTAAATTGACGTATATATCATTAACTTTAATTTTTGGGGAAAAAAGAGGAGGTGTTAAACTAACGTCATGATTGAATTTTAGTTCTATTTTGTTAAAATTTTCATTGTTATAGCAATATAATCGATTTATGGGATTGTTGTTTAAAGTCCATTGTACTATGCGATCACTATATAAATCGAATTTTATATAATAAACAACTGTTCCATCAATTTTGGTTTTTTCAGCTTCAAATATTTGTGTATTTTTAATTGCATCATTTTCTTTATCTTCATAATTTTTAATGTTTCTATATGGTTTAATTTCTACTTGAAAAGAATAGGTGATAATTGAACAAAGTTATTTTTTTATTATTTTTAATTAATTAATTAAAAAAAAGAAGAAAGGAATAAATAATGTCTAGACGAAACAATAAACGTGGTTTTGGTAATTTCTTAACTTACTGGGTTTTACCAGTTATAGCTATTGCAATACCAGTTATATATTATTTAGGAACACAAGGCTATTTAAATATAAATTACACAGCTGTAAAATAAAAAAAAATTAATAAATTGAAAGGAAAATAAAAAAAAATGACTTTACGCAGTTTTTTAGCTCTTTGTGGGATTGGTATTGTTGTTATTTTCACTCTTTATTTATTCGGATATATAACTCCAAATAAAGAAAATCTACCTTTTATGGTTGAAAAACAACCTAAAGTAGAGAAAAAAACAACTACTACACCAGGAACTACTACAAATTCAACTCCAGGCAAATAATTTAGGAGGAAAATAAATGTCTAATAAAAAATATAATCGAGAAGAAATATTAGAAGAATTAGAAAGAAAATATAAAGAACAAGAAGAATTAGAAAGAGCAAGCAAGTTTACTAAAGCGGCTAATGAAAGATTAAGAAAAAAATTTGAAGAAAAAAAAAATAAATATAATCCTGATGAAGATTTAGAAAAATATTATAAAGAACGAGAAGAAAATAACGATTCTTTGATTGAAAAAACAATGAAGAAAACAAACACAAAATATGAAAAACAAGAAGAAGAAAAACCAAAAAAAGGTTTTTTTTATGGTTTAGGTAAAGCATACGGTAATTTAACTTCTAAAATTAATCGTTTTTCTTCAAAAGCAGGAGAAAAAATCGCTTCAGGTTTTAAAAAATCAAAAGAACAATCTTTAAAATATCAAAAAAATTTAAAAGATAAAAAAAATCAAAAATTTTTTAAACGTGCGGATGATGAATTATTAACTCAAGAAGAAATGAAAAAATTTTATAAAATATTACAACGTTGTGAAGAAACATATGAAACGAATATGCTTATTAATGCTATAATCGATCAAGCTCCAATTCATAGAAGTTATTTATATAAATATTTAAATAAAGATAATTCATATAAACAAAAAAATAAATTTAATCAAAGATCACAAAATAGTTCAAATGGACGATTTAAACAAAAACATAAATATACAGCTAGACAATATGCGGAAATGGGATATACTGTTAAACAATTAAAAGATCTTAATTATAGTCCTGTTACTATATATAGACTCGGGTTTAGTATAGATCAATTATTATATGCTGGTTTTTCTATTAGACATTTACGTTCTTGTGGTTTAAAATGTTAATTTTTTAAAAAAAAATAATGAGAATGTTTGATTACTTATTAAGATTTTATTTAATATATTTTAAAAAAATCGTTTTTAATATCGCTGCGACTACGGCTATTAATTCTTTTTAATAATAACTAATAATAACTAATATTAAATAAAATCTAATAAAAAGAGTTTGATTCTCTTTATTCTCACTTTTTAATTTTTTTTAAAAAAAATGAATATAATAAGGATTTTTTTTTATATGAATTTAAGTGAAGAACAAAAAAAAGTAATCAAT
>NZ_JAHRHX020000058.1:0-3724 GCF_020312115.2 Candidatus Phytoplasma sp. AldY-WA1 | reverse complement strand
GTGGCGTAACAAATTGGGATTGAGAACTAAACATTGCAATAGCATTTTCTTTAGTTTTTTTCATATAATCTTTATTTATTCTAATTTGTTTTTTTTTCATTTGTTTTTTTTCCATATAATCTTTTTTAGTTTTGTTAATTTGTTCCAATTCTTTTATTTTTCTATCTCGGAGAATTTCTTTATTTCCGACATTAGTTTTGTCAATTTGTTCCAATTCTTTTATTTTTATATTTCGGAGAATTTCTTTATTTCCGACAGATGTATAATTATTTTTTAGATATTCCGCCAATTTTTTTCCAACTGTATTTTCGACTATATTCCAATTTTCTTTATTCAAATTATCCATCATTTCATGATATTCTTTATTCGATAATTTTCCTTTCAATAGATTATTTAATCGGTCACATGTTTCTTTTATTTCTGAAGGTTCTATTTTTATTGATTCTCCTTGATCTTGCCATTTCTTAAGTTGTTCTGATAAAAAATTATTCAAACGTTTATTTGATGCACCACCGTCGTATTTAATTTCACCTATATCCCAATCGCATTTTACATGTACAGAAGAATGAGTATCAGAATTATTAATGTCATAAATTTCTTTAAGAAAGTAAAGTTTTATTCTAGAAACATTGTTACTATCAAATTCTTGTTTAATTTTGACTTCTTTTTTTTTACATTCTTCTAAATATTTTGTATTAGATGATTCATATTCTTCTTTTTTTTTTTCATGATTTAAAATATTTTCTTCTAATTGCGATTCTAAATTATTTAATTCTTGTTCTTTTAATTGTGATTTTGCATTATTTAATTCTTGTTCTTTAACAGAAATAGTTTGGTTTAACGATAATATTTTCTTCTTGAATTATTTTTGTTTTCTAATTGTAATTTTAAATTATTTAATTCTCCTTCTTTAGAAGAAATAGTTGCGTTTAACGATGATATTGTTTCTGTAATTTTTGAATTATTTTTTTTCTAATTGTGGTTTTAAATTATTTAATTCTTGTTTTTAACAGAAATAGTTGCGTTTAACGATGATATTTTTTCTGTAATTTCTGAATTTTTTTTTTCATTTTCATCAACTATCGACTTTAAACTTATTAAATTTCGGTCAAATTCGTCGTCAAATTTGTTTTCAATTCTTTTTTTCCAAGAAGAATGATACAAATAATCCATTAAATCTTGATATTTTTTATATTCTTTATATTCTTTATATTCTTTATATTTAACTTCTTGATATTTAACTTCTTGATTAATAATACGATCCCAAATAAGAAATTCATTATTCTTTTTAAAGACTAGCCAAATAGGATTTGACAAAATTTTAAGATCTGAACTTGAAATAAATTCAAAATCACAATTTGTTTTAGATATATTTTCAAATAAATAAACAGGATAATTATCTTCATCAGTAATATCTAATTCACATTTTAATCTAATTTCTTTATTTTCTAATTTATTATATTTTTCCAGTAATTCATCACATCTTTCCGAATATAATTTTTCATTTTCATATGTTTCCTGATATAATTTTTTAGTTTTAATTTCTATTTGGATATCATATTTCCATTCTTTTAAATCTATTTTAAAAAAAGAAAAATCTCTTGTTTGTCGTTCTAATATCTTTTTATCCATATCGATTTTATAAAAAGTTAGAGGTTTAGATAAATTTTTAAATTCATTAAAAGAATCATTTGTGCCACTTTTGCGATAATAACATTTAATATCAAATAAATCAGTTAAAGGATTATTATCTGAATCGAAAATACTTGTATTTAAATGGCAAACGAATAATTTGTCTTCTAACGTTTTTTGTTTTTTATCTAACTCTTCCAACAAATCTTTATCTTCAAAAGTTAATTTATAAAAATATTTTCTTTCCTCTTTAGTTTTTTCTATATCATCTAAATCGGAAATATCGAAAGTTAATTTAGCTGGCGAGTCTGGCCGAGTGTAATTTATTATTATTTGATCTGGCAAGTGCAATTTAGTATTATTTGATTTAGAATTCATTGTTTTTGTAAAAGAAGGATTTTTTTGCGAAGTTTTAAGAACTTTAGCTTTAACTAAATATAAAGGGGTAACCCGGACAAGAATAATTATAAAAATTAAAAAAAAGAGATTTTGAATTTTTCTTTCTAAAAACATTTTAATAAGCCTCTGTTTTTTGTATATTATAAATATTTTTTGAATAAAATAATTTATTATTTAAAATTAATATTATGAATTTCAACTATGCGATGTTTTCATTGTTTTCTTTATTTTTTTGTGTTATTGATTGTTTAGCTCTAACAGTAATTCTTTGTCCAGAACCTCCTTCTCCTGTACCTGCTTTAGAATTATTAAGTTGCATATCTTTTAATTTAGTTCCTTTATATCCTGTTGCTAAAGTATGAGATTTGCCATTGTTATCAACTAAAGTATAAGTGATTTGTGTAAATAAAGTTAATTCGTGAGTTTCATTAGTATAAAGTTTTTTTAGTGATCCAGAATTTATTCTTTGGGAATTTTCAACTTCGGTAAAAAAATCATCATTTAAACTCATTTCGTTCCAAAAATTAATCAAAATAAGAGTTTCTATTTTGTCATAATTATTTGGAACTGGTTGATCGTTTTTAGTAATTAATTTTGGATATTTAAAGTGTGAGAAATCTGTTGGATGTGTTATATTTTTACTTGAATCTCCATAAATATAATATTGTTTTGTACTTGAGTCACTACTATTATATATTTCCTTAGGACTAGGAATTTTAGAAGTTTTAGAATCTGGTTTTGGTTGTACTTCTCTTTTTTGAGAAGTAGTATATTTACTAGTATATTCAAATAATTCTATATTATAGTTAGTTGGGATATAAGTTTGATTTGGATTTTGCATGTCGTTTAACTCTTCGGTTGTGAACTTATCATTTCTCGGGTAATAATATCCGCCGCCGTTGTTATTATATAATACTTTTGCTTGGATTTTATTTGGGATTGAATTTTCTAAGTTCTGATTTAACCAATCATGTTTATATTTTATTTTTCTCGAATTTGAATCATAAAATTGATTATCAAAAACAACATAAGAACCGAAAAAATTTTTATAATCTTTTGGTTTTACTTGGTATTCATATTTAGAATAATTCACAACATAATTATACGGAACATATAAGTTTACAATATCTGTATCTGAGATATGATTTAAATCTATTGTTCCGTTTAAATTATTTAACTCTTCGGTTGTGAAATTACCATCTTTCGGGAGATAACACATTTTGTTACCATTTTTCTCCCTATATAATAATTTTACTTTGATTGGATCTCCTAATTCTCCGTATTCAAAACCACCCACATCTAAAAGTTTTTTACGATCGTCTTCATTAAATCTTATCGGTTCTGTATCTTGTAATTCAACCGGTATTAAATAAAACTTTACCTCAACATCAATATTAGCTTCATTTTTGATTTTTGGTTCAAAGATTTTAAGATCAAGACCTTCTTTTAAAAATACTCTATGTAAAATTTGAGATTCACAACCTTCATTTAGGTTTGAATCAGGTTCTCTCATAGCGCCATTTCGAGATATTAAAGATGTAGGTCTATTTGGTAAATGGTCAATTGTTAAATCTTTAGCATCTATAAAATTATCCCCACTAAAACCCTGTGATAATTTCGTTGAATGTTTTTTTGTATTATAAATAAATAAGAATTTAAAAGGATTTTGAACGCCAGCTGTATTTGCTAAAAT
>NZ_JAHRHX020000113.1:0-1264 GCF_020312115.2 Candidatus Phytoplasma sp. AldY-WA1 | reverse complement strand
ACATTGCGATTCGTTAATTCGCTGTTAATAAGGCCTCTTTGACGCCCACAAAAAAAGAATAAGTGCGCCATCTTTATTATTGTGTGCTAATGTTAATGTCAACCAACTAATTATATTTTCTTTATGAAAATTTTTAATAGCTTTATATCTAGCGTTATTTTTACTAATACGAATGTTTCTTTATTTAAAATTAAAAAATATTCATCTGGATTTGAAACTTCATTTTTAAATAATTCTTGTAAATCTTCATTTTCTTTGATTTTTGTTTTAATAAATTTAAGAATTTCTTTTTTATTTTTTTGTTGATAAAGATTATTAGCTATTTCATAATAGCGTTCAAAATTTTTTTCAATAAGAGTAGAAAAATCATATCCTAAAGCTCTTAATTTATATCTAGTAAACATAATTTTTCTTTCTTTTAAATTCTGTAAACGTCTTGCTTGCATACGTGATTGTAACTGGTACATATGAAGAGGTAAACAATTAGAATAAGCACCAATACCATAGTCAGTAGTTTTGAAAAAGAATAAATTATTACAGAATTCTTTTATAAATTTTTCTTTTTCAAAAATACTCAATGATTGATTTTTGTTAATTAATTGAAATGTTTTTTGAGTGTTTTTAACTAAATGAGTATCTTTATTATTCATTGTTAAATCTTCTAAAAATAATGTTTGATTGTTTGTTTGATTATTTATTTGTTCTATTATTTGCATATTTATATTGCCTCTTGCTTTTTTTTATATATATATTTTTATTTTAAAATTAAGATATTTTTAAATATATCTGTATTTTTGTTTTACATTAAACAATCTTCTGGTTGTTTTGTATCACTAAGAGTACGAGATTCGAAGTTTTTATTTAAATTAATGAAATTTTTAAAATCATCATTATTTATTTCATTTTTAAAAGCCCATGTTAAATATTCAAAATTTTTTTTAAGATAATCTTTTTTAATTACATATCTTTTTTCAATTTGATTAGTTTTATTATAAAATATTTCTTTTTCTTCTAATTCTAAATTTATACCAAATACATATATTTTACTAGATTCATATTTATTATTAAATTCATTTACTTTTTTTAATAAAGTTTCATTAGAAATATTATTTTCCAAATATTGAACATATTCATCATTAAAAAATTCTTTATAATCATCTTTTAAATATGGAATCCAATTTGAAACAGCATTTAAACCAAAATAAACAGAATCAAATTCAGCTTCTAAATTTTTTGTTACAAAACGCATATGAGTAAATTTTTT
>NZ_JAHRHX020000021.1:0-14598 GCF_020312115.2 Candidatus Phytoplasma sp. AldY-WA1 | reverse complement strand
ACCTTAGTGAGAACAAAAAACGCCAAGGCATTAAAAAATTATACATAAATAAAGAAAGGAATCAAATTTATGGAAATTGATGCATTAATATTTTCTTCTATTACGTTATTACTTTTATGTTGTATTCATTTATTAGATAGTATAAAAGACCTAATTCGATCAACACATGAAGATTCGCGTGAAAAATTAAATGAAATTATAAGAAATATTGACAAAATCCAATCGGAAAATAAAGAATTAAACAAAAAATTAAACGAAATTCAATTAACCAATAAGGAATTAAACCAAAAATTAAAAGAAAGAAAGGAATAAACTTATGGAAAACAAAAAAATTATCGAAAACAAAAGTAGATTTTCATTAAAAGGTCTGGTTGTTGTATTAATTCACGCTATTATGGTCTTTTTAATCGTTACGTTTTATTTTTATTATAGCACAAGAGGCAAAATTCAATCAGCAAATAAAGAATCAAATGAAAAATTAAATGAAATTGAAAAAAATATTGACGAATGTCATAAAATAAATCGAGAAAAATTTAACAAATTAATTAAAAAACTTGATAAAATAATTGAAGAAAATAACAAACCAAATCAAAAATTAAACGAAATTCAATCAATAAATAACGAATTAAAACAAAAATTAAACGAAATTCAATTAACAAATAATACATCAAACCAAAAATTAAACAAAATTCAATCAGCAAATAATAATTTAAATGAAATTAAAAATAATGTTGCCGAATGTCGCGAAATAAATCAAGGAAAATTTGATGAAATAAACAAAAAACTTGACAAAATAATTGAAGACAAAGACTTAAACAAACCTTCATCGAAAGTTGAATTAACACCACCAGTAGTAACTGAACCGAAAGTTGAATTAACACCACCAGTAGTAACTGAACCAAAAGTTGAAATTACACCACCAATAGTAACTGAACCAAAAGTTGAACCAAACGTTGATACAAAAAATGAAGTTGTAAAAACCAAAACAAATGATGGAACTTCAAACGTTGATACAAAAAATGAAGTTGTAAAAGCCAAAACAAATGATGGAACTTCAAACGTTGAAACAAAAACTGAAGCTGTAAAAGCCGAAACAAATGTTGAACCAAAAGTTGAACCAACACAAGATGACTTAAACAAATCAAAATCACAAGACGACTCAATATCCCAAAACTCTAAAAAATAATTTTAAAAACTAAACCACTTTTATAGTGGTTTTTTATTTTCGAAAATAAAAAAAATAAAAAAACACCCCATTCACGTAGTTGGTTTTTTGAAAAAACCAACTACGCCAATTCCAATCCCAACCCCAGCAACACACACAAAAAGCTAACGTAAAGGAAAATAAAAAAAATTACACTATTTTAAAAAAAATAAAAAAATAAAAAGAAAAGGAGCAAAATCATGCCAATTAAAAAACAAACAACAAAAATTGAAACAACAAAACCAAAAACATCATTTTTAAAACAAATTAAAATTACATTTATCGTTGGTTTTATATTAACAATATTAATATTAGGTATTTGGTATTGTATATCACAATCAAATAAAACGTCAACTACAAATCAACCACCACAAGTACCAATACAAACACCAACAACTGAAACACAAACACCAGTACAAACATCAACACCATCAATCGAAAAAATAATTGGAGAATTAGCTGATAAATTAGATACTATAGAAGAAGACGTTAACAACTTAAAAACTATAAAACCACAACCAACTAACAATAAAGAAATTAATTCACTTATTCAAACACAAAAAACACACAAAACAGAAATTAATTTACTTAATCAAACGCAAGATAATCAAGATGAAGAAATTACAAGTTTAAAAAAACGTTTATCTACCGTTGAATTAAAAAACATTCAAAACCCATCAATAAGTCAAACTCCAACGCAATCAAATAACGAAGATTTCCCAAAAACTGACTTAACAAAAATGCCATCATTTGAAAAATTAATCGGGTTCAAAGAAGAACGCGAAGCCGCAGATCGTTTTTTAAATTTTATAAATAACGTTGAAAAAATTCCAAATATTGGAGAAGTTAGCGTTCCAACTGGTATTCTATTACACGGAGTAGCTGGTACTGGTAAAACTACTTTCGCCCAAGCTTTAGCAAAAGAAGTAAAATTGCCGTTTTTTAACATAACAGCATCTCAATTTTCAAAAGGATATCTTGGTGAAGCCCCACAAATGGTTCGTGATTTATTTGCTACTGCAAGAAAAGAAGCACAAAAATCAGGCGGAGCCATCATTTTCATTGATGAATGTGAAGAGATTTTTAAAGATTTAACTGGTGATCAATCTAAAGCGCATGCCGACACCGTGAATATCATTAACGAATTCAAAGCTCAAATGACAAGTTATGAAAACGATCCTAAAAAACCAGTTTTCTTAATGGGTGCAACTAACCACGTTGACAAAATTGACGAAGCCATCAGATCAAGATTTAGTTACATGATCGAAATCAAACCAGGCAATTTTGAAGATCGTAAAAAGATGTTAGAATTCTTAATCAAAAAACGTCAAAACCCATACAGTGACGACGCCAAAGATTACTTATTAAATGTTGTTAATAGAGCATTAGACGAATTACCACCTTACAAACGAGCAAACCGTATGTTAACTGGTATATTAGACGAAGCTGTTAGTACCCTTGTTTTAGAAAGCAACAAGACAACACCGCCGCGAACACAAATTAACATCGACGACATCAAGACTGCATACCGTTTAAGAGTAGACAAGAATATTAAATTGTTAGACTTTATTGACGATTTTAGAAAAGAACAACAAGATGACACAAACAAGCCAAAATCACAAGATGACGCAAACAAGCCAAAATCACAAGATGACGCAAACAAGCCAAAATCACAAGACGACACAAACAAACCAAAATCACAAGATGACGCAAACAAACAAGATTCATCACAACCAGCAGCTAACACACAACCAGCAGCTAGCACACAAGCAACAACTAACACACAATCAGGAACTAACCCACAACCAGCAGCTAACACACAACCAGCAGCTAGCACACAAGCAGCAACTAACACACAATCAGGAACTAACCCACAAGCAGCAACTAACACACAATCAACTGAAACAACAAAAACTCCAGTAACAAAATATCACACCGATAAAACTATCAATCAAATGAAAGAACATGACCAAAATGGAAAATTAGTTAAAAAAACATGCTATAACAATGATAAAATAACTATTAATTATATTAAAGACTATAATGAAAACCAAAAATTAATCAAAAAAACATTTTACAAAAATAACAAAATTGATTCTATTAACGAATATAATGAAAACAAAAATATAATCAAAACAACAAAATACGATTATTATTCTGACAATCAAACTATTCATTTTATTAACGAATACAATGAAAACAATAAATTAATTAAAAAAATACACTATGACACCAACGGCAAAACTATTGGATGTGTTGAAGAATTCGACGAAAACGAAAAATTAATTAAACAAATAAGTTATTGGCCTAATAGTCAAATTATTAATTCCGTTTACGAATATGGTTTTAATAATCAACCAATTAAAATAATATTATATAATTCCGATGGAATTATTGGAAGTATTACGAAATTTGACTCTGATGGATTTGTTGAAGACATCAAAGAATTCAACCCCGACGGAACAATAAAATCACAAGACGACTCAACACCACAAACTAAATAATTTTAAAAACTAAACCACTTTTATAGTGGTTTTTTATTTTCGAAAATAAAAAAAACAAACCCCATTCAAACAGCTGATTTTTTCAAAAATCAGCTGTTCCAATTCACACCCAACCCCAGCACACAAAAACAAAAAACTAACGCAGAGGAAATTAAAAAAAATAATCAAAATTATAACAAAAATCATACAAATCAAAAAATTAAAAAAAATTAAAAGAAAAGGAGAATTTATATGATAACTACAATTTCATGCATGTTATTCATGCGAACATTTACATTTTGGTTTATACTAGGATTGAGTTCGTTTTTATTTATTTTATTCGTTTATTATAAAAACTCACAACGAACAAAAAAACCATTAAACTTTATATTTTTAACTATATTATTTATCGCAATCTTTGTATTATCTATCGGTACTTGGTACTATTGTTACGGTCGTAAACCAAAATTAGCCAACCAAGCAAAAACCGTCGCAACACAAGCAAAAACCGTCGCACAAACTGGCGCAACACAAGCAAAAAACGCTGCCGCAAAACCAATAGATGCAACAAAAAATTGGTGGGACGAACGTAAACAAAAAAAAGAAGCTAAAAACCAGGCAAAAACTGAAGGTAACGAAGACAATAAACCAAAAGACAAACCAAAAGGCGAAACACCACCAAAAGACGAAGGTAGTGACGACAACAACAAAGGCTCAACAGCTGGCGAAAAAGTCAAATCTGAAGAAAAACCAACTGACAAACCAGTAATTGATGAACCAAAAATTGATGAATCAACAACCAGTCCTGATAAATCAACTAATAAAACAAACAAACCAAAAACTGTTAATGATTTAATTACGGATGCAAGAAAACAAATAGATGAAATATGTAAAACATACAAAACACAATATAATACATTAATAGATAAACTTGAAGAAATTAAAGACAATATTACTAACCAAACAGCTGAATTAGCAAAAACGCCATCTCAAGTAACAAGAATTAATAATTTAATAAATGAAATTAACGGTTTAATCACTGTAGCAGAAAAAGAAAAGACATTTCTTAAACGAGATGTTGATTCTATCATCGAACAAATCGAAGAACTTGAAAAAATTATAACTTTACCAAAAGATAAAAAACAAGAACTTTTGAAAAAAGACAAAGCAACAATAATTTCTTATATAGCTACTGAAATAAAAACTATTAATGATAATTTAGGAGAATTATACGAGGAAAAAAACAAAAAAATAGGTGAATTAAAAGAAACAACCGAACAAATTACCACTATTAATGGATATATTACGAAATTAGAAACAATTAATAAAAATTATGAAACAAAAATGGAAAACCTTACAAATGATAAAGAAATAAAAGCTCGTATATTAGAAGAAAATCAAAAACAAGTAACTAAACTTAAAGAACAATTAATTATTCATGATGTAGCTAAAAAAGATTTAAAAGATAAAGAAGCATTTTATACAATTTTAAAACTTTCACTTTTTGAAGCAAAAGGAAAATATCTACAACGAAAAGATACAATGACTGTTAAAAACGATACTGCATTCGATTCTAACAAAGCATTTAATCAAGGTAAAAATCTTATAGGTAAGTTAATTGATAATGTTACAGTTGGAGGATTTATTATTCAAGCATATAGGGAAGTTACACAAACAGATATTAATAGAGCTCAAGCAATTGAAGAAAACAGATTAAAAAACGAAAAAGCAAATTACGCATTCGACCAACAAAAAGCAGCTGACGCCAAACAAGAATTAGAAAATACTAACCGAAGAAAAGAAGTTGATGCCAAAAAAACTGAAATATTAAATCGATATCACACTTTTCTTAATCTATTATATGATTCTAACGGTAATATAATACCACTTAGTCCTGAAAGTGTTGAAGAACTTCAAAAAACATTTGATACTGAACTTGAAAATGATAGAAAAGAATTTACAAAAATTAAAAACGAATGCAATAAAATAGAAACTAACATTGCAAATAAAACAAATGAAAAAACAAATTATCAAGATCAAATAAAAGACCAACATGAATTACTTGAAGAAACAAAAAGTTTTAACCAAACTGTAACTGATTTAAAAGTAGAATTAGCAAAAAATAAAGATAAATCACCTGTTTCTCAAGAAAAAATTAATGACATAGATTTAGATATTTTAAAAGAAAAAGTTATACGAAATCAATTAATAGAATTAAATGATAAATTAAAAATTCAAAACCCAAATATTAATAAACGTAATAAAGAACTTGTTGAAAAAGCTAAAGTTGACTATAACGCATTAAGTAACCGTTTGATAAATGGTTCTAAAACGACAACTTAAAAAAAAGGAAAACAATTATGAATAACAATCCAAAAAAAACAAAACAAAAGATTATTATTATATTCTTTTGTTTTTTTATTTTAATTGGTTTTACTTATTTTATTTTGACTAAAAAAAAGAAACCAACAATAGAATCATCACAAAACACAACACAAAAACAAATTGAAAATAAAAATCAACAAATAAAATCATCACAAAACGAATCACCTAAACAAGATGAAACTAACAATCAACGAATAGAACCATCACAAAATAAACCGTTGAAACAAGACAAAACTAACAATCAACAAATAGAATCATCACACAATGAACTATCAAAACAAGATGAAACTAATAATCAACAAATAGAATCATCACAAAATGAACTATTAAAACCAAATGAAAATAAAAAACAACAACAAGAACCATCACAAAATATAATACAAAAACAAGATAAAAACAAAAAACAAAAACAAGAAATATTTTTTGATACTGATGGACAAACTATTCAATATATTAATGAATATAACCTTGATGGTCAACTAATTAAAAAAATAACATATGATTCCAATGGCAAAAATATTTCTATAATCAACGAATATAACCCCAATAATAATCAAATAATTAAAAGCATATCATATAGCAGTACTGAGAACACTATTTTGTTAATTACAGAATATTATCCCAACGGAAAAATGAAAAAAAATACATGGTATGATTGTTATGGATTATACCCAACCAATACTATTAAAACAATCACAGAATACAACGAAAATGAAAAAATAATTAAAGAAACAAAATACAATACCGATGGGATTTTTGTACCACGTGGAACTAAAACCGTTACAGAATATAATCCTAATAACGATCAAAAAATCAAAACTACAAAGTATAATCCCGACGGAACCATTAAAAAAATTAGAGAATACAACCCCGACGGAACAAAAAAAAGAACAAAATAACATCAAAAAGACTCACTTAAAGTGAGTCTTTTTTTATTTTAACCACAATAACAAAAAAACCACTTAAAGGTATATATATAAAACGACAAGCAATAACAACAAAACACAAAGACATACACAAAACCCACAAACAAAAAAAACAAAAACACGCAAAGGTATATAAAAAACAAAACCCTATCCCAAGAAAGGAGTCCCAACTATGTGTCAATACACCATTTATCAACAACAATTATTTTAATTCTTGTAACAATTATATTATTAATTAATCCATTTCACTTCATTAACGCTAAATTACAAAATTCGTTTCACCAACAAACAACTTATTCAATTAAAACATATTCAACACAACAATTAAAAGATAAATGGGTATCGACACAACAACCATTAAAACGATATGATTTTAATATTTATAATAAAAACGACATTATTAAAATATTAAAAGATAATAACAGTAATTGTGATTTTAGTAGTTCATTTGATTCCAATAAACCTGGATATAATTGTTACGACAGTCAATCATTAGGCACTTATTGGTTTAAAGACCCACCATCAGGATTAATTACTGTTTATTTTAAATATCGTGATAATCCTTTTAACCAAAAATATCCAGTTGCTCATTACAAACACACTTTAGATGACCTTTTAAAACATGAAATTTCTATTTCAGAAGCATATATCTTTTGGGACGTTAATCCAACGATAAGATCTCAACGAGCAATTAATTTATGGAGAGATATCACCTACAGTGCGAACCGCCGTAGTCGTGAATTAATTCAAAAAGTTGGTGTATTTACCAAACGAGAATATTAATCCACCACAATAAGAATTACTACAAACATTAGACCTTAAAACCTCATCCTAAGAAAGGAACCTTATTTATGTGTTAATACGCCATTTATCAATTAAAATTATTTTTATTTTTGTGATAATTATATTATTAATCCATCCATTTTACTTCATTTACGCCAAATTACAAAATTCATTTCACCAACAAACAACTCATTCCGTTAAATTATATTCAACACAACAATTAAAAGATAAATGGGTATTGTCACAACCAAAATTAATAAGATATGATCTTTACGCCACAGCAGACAAAGACATTCCTAAAATAATCGAATATTTTAAGATTGACGGTATTACGATGCATAATTTTTATGATTCCCCTAGATACAACCTCGGCAACAGTCAATATTTAAATTGGTATTTAAAAGACCCACCAAAAAATTTATTAGGTGTCTATTTTAAACCAAGAAAAAATCCGTTCTACCCTGAATATCATTACGGTGATTACAAATATACTCTCGATGATTTATTAAAAAATGAAATTTCTATTTCAGAAGCATACATTTTTTGGGACGTCAAACAAGAACCAAGATTCCAAAATACAACCATTTCATCCAAAGACGTCACAAACCCCAAATGGATTAAAAAAAACTTTAAAAAATCCATCTAAATAAAAAAAAGATTTTCAACATTGAAAGTCTTTTTTTTATTTATCACACAACCCAAACTCCAAATAGCTGTTTTTTTTCAAAAAAACAGCTATTTCAACTTTCAATACAAAACAACAACACAAAAACACAAAATGCAAGGCAAACCAAAAAAAACAAACCCCATTTACGCAACCAGGGTTTTTCAAAAACCCAGTTGCGCCATAACAATTTCCCAACCCCAGCAACAAAAACAAAAAAAAACGCAAAGGAAATTAAAAAAACAAACCAAAAACAATAAATGTAACAACCTTAAAAACCAAATTCCAAGAAAGGAGGTCATTACATGACAAAACGTTATTTAAAATTTTTTTATTATTTTTTATTAATTATATTTTTATTTTTCACTTATTGTTACATTTATGCTAAAATAACAAATTTCTTTTATCAAAAAAAGACACACACTATTAAATTATATTCAGTCCAAGAATTAAAAGACAAATGGATTAATAACCAACCAGAAATAGATATACATTTTTTTAACATTGAATCACGTGATAGTATTCCAGAATTTATGAATAAAATATTAGATATTAATGATGTCACAATTTCTTCATCTAATCCAAGTTATAATTCTAGTGAAAATAATAATATATATTGGAAATTACATGATCCTAAAAATGGTTGGTTAGACATTTATTTTAAACCTCGACCTAATCCATTTAAAACAACATATCCTTGTGAACATTACAAATACACTCTTGATGATTTATTAACTCATAAAATTGCCATTGAAGCAGCTTATGTTTTTTGTGATATTAGCAAAGCCAAAATTGATCCTAATGTCGATATTAATATAATTAATTTAGAATATGATGTTGATACTACCAAAGAAACAGCGCTTAAAAAATATTTAACTGAAGATATTAAAATTGATAGATATGTTAAATTAGGTTGTTGTAATTTCACTCCTAATGGAGGAATTATTTTTCCGTTTAATGCAAATGGATATTTTGATTACAACAACAACAAAATTGAAGTTGTGTATTTTGATGGTGGAAAACGTCTTTTCGACAACTGTAACGAAATCGATACCTTATTCAAATACGCCAACGGCGCAAAAAATATCTATTTATTCAAATTTGAAGACAATAAATTTAAAATATTTGATTATCCTTATAACAAAATTATTAAAGAAAATTTAGAATTTTTTCCTAATAGTATAACAAATTGGAATATTGATGAACGTAACAAACGCGGCCAAGTAACTAAAAGAACTCACCATCAAGATAACAAACTTATCGTACAAATTACTAACTATACCGAAACTGGCAAAATAATTGAAGAAAGATACTACCAAGATGAAGGTATAACCATCAAACGTGCTATTTGTGTTACCTCTGATGGACACCAATTTGAAGAAGAAAATCACCAATTTCATAATGAAATTCTTACACAAATCAACGAATATGATGAAAATGAAAAATTAATTAAAAAAACATTATATCAAGATGATGGTCAAACTGTTAAACAAATTGGAAGATATTATTCTAACGGCCGAAAAGCTAAAATAACATTATTTAATACTGATGGAACTATTGAATACATTAATGAATACAATCCTTACGGCCAAGACATTAAAACAACATTCTACCAAGATAATAATAAAATTGGTACACAAATTAAAGAATACGACAAAGATGGAAAATTAATTACAGCAAAATTTTGTCGTCCTGATGATAAAAATATTACACAAATTAACAACTATGACAAAGACGAAATATTAACTAGTCAAACATTTTACAACCCTGATGGTCAAACTATTAAAGGAACTCAAAAATTTGATCAAAACCACAAAGTAATTATACAAGAAATTCCCCTTCCTGATAACAAATCTTTAACAAAATATATAAAATACGGATTTCAACTAAGAGGTAGAAAAATTATAGTTCGCGCTAAAAACGCAAAAAAAAGACCATTTTATGAAGACGAAGATTATAAAATTGAACACATCGAAGAATACAACGAAAACAAACAATTAGTTAAACAAACATTGTTTAAATATTATGACAGTGGAAAGATTGAAGATATGAAAACTAATGAATATAATCCTGACAATAACAAAAAAACTAAAACAATAGATTATTATTCTGATGGTAAAACTATTTATACTATTGACAATTACAACGAAAATGAAAATTTAATTAAAACAACATGGTATCGATACGACAAAACTATTAAAAAAATCAGTGAATACAACGAAAACCAAAAATTAGTTAAAGAAACAATTTACCGTCCCGACGGCAAAATTATTTGGTCAATTACTGAATACAACGGAAATTATCAAAAAACTAAATTTATATTATACAACCCCGATGGCAAAACTATTAGTTTTATTGACGAATACACCAACGGCCAACAAACTAAAAAAATATGTTACTATCCCAACGGTAAAACTATTCAATTTATCATCGAATTCGATGAAAATGACCAAACAATGAAAATAACAGAATATCGAGAAAACAACCAAACTATTTCGTCAATTGAAAAATATAACAAAAACCACCAATTAATCAAAAAAACATTATATCAATTCGATGGTCAAACTGTTCAAGCAATCAACGAATACAACGAAAACGAAAAAACATTTAAAAATACAATCTACTGCCCTAACGGCCAAACTATTAATTGTATTACCGAATTCAACCCCGACAAAACTATTAAAAACATCATAGAATACAACCCTGATGGAACTATTTATAAATTTAATAACAAAATTATTACACAAATTGATGAATACAACGAAAACGGCCAAAAAACTAAAACAACATTCTACCAAGACAACAACAAAACTATTTGGAAAATTAACGAATATAACAAAAATAATCAAATAATTAAAATAACAGAATACAACCCCAACGGCCAAACTATTTCATCTATTAACGAATTCAACGAAGATGGAAATTTAAACAAAAAAACAAACTGTAATGAATATGGTCAAAAAAACGAAGTAACACATTATTACCCTAATGGTAAAATTAAACAAATTGATAATTACAACAATAATGAAAAATTAATTAAAGAAATAAAATATCAATCTAATGGTGATATTAATTGTATTAACGAATACAATGAAAATAGTCAATTAGTTAAAAAAATAAACTATCAATTGAATAATAAAATTGATTTTATTAACGAATATAACCTTAATGGCCAAAAAATAAAAGTAACAAACTACAACCCCGACAGCCAAAATATTGACTACATCAACGAATACAACAAAAACGAAAAAATAATCAAAAAAACTGAATATTGGTCCAAAGGAATAATTCGATATATCAAAGAATACAACGAAAACGAAAAATTAGTTAAAGAAACAATTTACCGAGGTAACAAAGATAATAAAATTGAAACTATTAATGAATATAACCCTGATAATGACCAAAAAATTAAAGAAACATTTTATAGTTCCGACGGCAAATGGGGAATTGAAGAATACAACAAAATTGGTGAAAGAATCAAAAAAACAGTATATCAACCCAACAGTCAAATTATTGAATTTATTGAAGAATATAACAAAAACATAACAACATATTACTACCTTGATGGAACTGTCAAAGAAATTGCAGAATACAACAAAGATGGAGACAAAATCAAAATAACATTATATCACCCTGATGGGAACATTAATTACATCGATGAATATGGTAAATATACAAGACTGATTAAAAAAACTTACTATAATTCTAATGGAATTATTCAAACCGTCATAGAATATAACCCTAATAATAATAATCAAATAATCAAAATAACAAAATATTTCTACTATCCTGACAGTAAAACTATTTTATTAATTGAAGAATACGATGGATATAGAAATTTAAATAAAAAAATAGAATACAACAATAACGGTCAACAAATTAAAAAAATACATTATTGTTCTAACGGTAAAATTATGTCAATCAGTGAATACAATGAATACAATCAAGAAATTAAAGTAACATATTACAAAGATGATGACCAAACTATTGATTATATTCAAATCAATGACTACAATGAAAACCGAAAATTAATTAAACAAACAGGTTTCCTACCCAATGGTAAAACTATTTTAGCAATTGAAGAATTCAATGAAAATGAAGAATTAATTAAAACAACAAACTATAATCCAAACCAAACTATCAATTCCATTTTTGAATTTGGCAAAAATAGAAATTTAATTAAAGAAACAGAATACAATTCTGATAACAAAAAAACTAAAACAACAGAATATAATCCTGATGGAACTATCAAAAACATTATAGAATATAATCCTGATGGAACTATTTATAAATTTAATGGCCAAACTATCAAACAAATTAACGAATACAACCCCAACGGCCAAAAAATCAAAACAACATGGTACCAAGACGACGGTCAAACTATTTGGATAATCGACGAATACAACCCTACCGACGGCAAAAAAACTAAAACAATACACTTCAACCCCGATAGAACTGTTAGCTACATCACACACTACAACCCCGACGGAACAACCGTTGACTACATCAACGACTATAACGAAAACGAAAAATTAATTAAACGAACAACCTATCGTCCCGACGGTCAAACTATTCAGTTTATTAGTGACTATAACGAAACTGAAAAAATAGTTAAAAGCACAAACTACAATGACGATGGCCAAACTATTAGGTTTATCAACGAATACAACAATAACGAAAAATTAGTTAAAAAGACAAACTACCGAACCAACGGTAAAACTATTAAGTCTATTTGTTACTATAATGAAAATGAAAAATTAATTAAAAAAACAAATTATCGTTTTGATGGTGAAACTATTAAAGGAATTAAAGAATTTAATGAAAATGAAGATGTAATTAAAACAAAATATTGGTATGACGGAACAATTAAAAATATTTGTGAATATAATAAAAACGGAAAATTAATTAAAGAAATAAACTATTATTCAGATAACAAAATTGATTGTATTAACGAATACAATGAAGATAAAAAATTAATCAAAAAAACTGAATATTGGTTTGATGGTAAAACTATCAAAGAAATTACTGACTACAACGAAAACGAACAATTAATTAAAAAAACAAATTACAACTCCGACGGAACACTCGATTGCATTGACGAATATAACCCTGTCAACAACCAAAAAACTAAAACAATAAAATATCACCTTGATGACCAAACTATTAAAGGAATTAGTGAATTTGATGAAAATGAAAAATTAGTTAAAAAAACAAAATATTACTCCAATGGAACCATTAAAAAAATTGTAGATTATAACCCCGACAAAACTATTAAAAACATCGTAGAATACAACCTTGATGGAACACTAAAACAAATAATTGAAATACCTCAAACAAACATAAAAACATACGCTGGCAAATATGGGAACAAAATTATCGAAGAATACAACGATAATGAAAAATTAATTAAAAAAATAATTTATAATTTTAATAATAAAACTATTTGGTATATTATTGACTATAACGAACAAGGTCAAAAAACTAAAAAAACGGTATACAACGATGACCAAACTATTGAATCTATACAAATTAATGAATACAATGAAAACAAAAAATTAATTAAAAAAATACTTTATAATTCCGACGGTCAAACTATTCAAGAAATTAAAGAATATAACGAAAACAAAAAAATAACTAAAGTCATAGAATACCAACCAGATGGCCAAACTATCAAAGAAATTTATGATTTTAATAAAAACGGAAATTTAATCAAACAAACAGTTTACCAACCTAACGGCCAAAATATTGATTACATTAGTGAATACAATCCTAATAACGATCAAAAAATCAAAACAACATTCTACCAAGAAGATGGCGAAATTGTTAAATTTTTTGTAAACAATGAATACAACGAAGACAAAAAAATAGTCAAAACAACATACTACCAAGACGATGAAAAAACTATTAGTTTTATTGAAGAACGCGACAAAAACGAAAAAATAAATAAAACAACGCTTTATAAAGAAGACGGTCAAACTATTAAAGAAATCACTGAATATAACAATGGCCAAAAAATCAAAATAATAAGCTATCGATACAATAGTGACCAAATTTATTACATTGACGAATACGAAAACGAAAAATTAGTTAAAACAACATTCTACGAAAATGACGGTCAAACTATTTCATCAATTGCCGAATTTAACCCCGATG
>NZ_JAHRHX020000112.1:0-1284 GCF_020312115.2 Candidatus Phytoplasma sp. AldY-WA1 | reverse complement strand
AATAAAAAACTTATAACAAAACAAATTTTACAAATTTTTGAAACAACTGACAATAAAAAATTGCAACAACTTAATGATGCTTTATTTTTAGATATTCTTTCAAATAAAATAACTAAAAAAGTATTAGAAAAATACGGATTAGGAACAGCTTATTATATGTATTTCAAAAATATTGATGAAAAAGATTTAGGAAATATTATATATAGCATAAATATATGTATGTATGAAGATGCACTAAAAGAACAAGAAGAACTTAGAGAAAAAAGAAAGGACGCCCGCGGCAATAAGAGGAATAAAAAAAATGTTATTTAAAAATTTTAAAAGTATAGCTGCATCAGATATAGATTTTAAAAATATTCGTGGATGGTTTAAAATTTTATATTTAAATAATTTAAATATAAATTTTACGTCTACATCTCAAATAGAATCTTGTAAAATTATTATATTTGATGATGGAAAAGAAGTAAAATATTATATAAAAGAAAGAAAAACCGCCCGCGGCAATACAAAAAATGCAAGTAAATAAACAAGTAATATATATAGAAAATTTAACAATGAATAAAGAAGATATTCATTGTACTAAAAACGTTTTTAAAATGGCTCATTTGATTAATCAAAATAAATCATTGAGTAGTTTTGAAATAGAAAAAATTAATAAAGAATTTAATAGTCATTTATTCTATTTCAAAACTACTGATTATGGTACTGGTGCTTATTCTAATTTTTTAAATCTTCATATCTTCCAGCTACAAGCAGCCATGCAAAAAAACCGTTTAAAAAATTTAAAGAAAAAAATTATGTTTATTCAACATGAATTTAAACTTTTAGACTATTCATTTTCAAGTCATGATATAAATAAAAACTTAGATCATTATTATGAAATAGCTAAAAATCTATATCAAAGAAAAGAAAAGAAAGAAATACTTAAATTTATAAAAAACAAAATAAATGAAGATAAAAATTTACAAGAAATGTTTAAAAAAGAAGTTTCAAATCCAGTCGAATATTTTTTAAAATTAAAAAATGATGAAATTTTTTTAAAAAAAGTTTAACTTATTCAGTTAAACTTAGTTAATAATTAAAATTAATTGTTGTTGATGGAATGGGGTGCGGTTCGCCCCTTTTTAATGTTGAAAGTAAAAAAATTGAAATAAAAAAAATTGTTGCAAGTAAAAACAACGCTAGATTTAAAGCTATTAAGAATTTTCATGAAGAAAATAAGATTAGTTGGTTGACTTTAACACTAGCACACCATAATAAAGAATAATAAAAAAATTTATTTGT